>JASFTU010000428.1:0-3270 GCA_050050635.1 Candidatus Brocadiaceae bacterium | reverse complement strand
TCTTGACGCCGACGTGCTTGCCGTTGCCCTCGAGCACCGCCTCGGCCACGCCGCGGAAGACCGCCCGCCAGCCGGCATCTCCCCCCACGCCCTGCCGGGCCGCCGCCAGGTCGGCGCCGCCGTGCTCGCCCAGCGCCAGGCACTCCAGCATAACCGCCCGCGTCATGCCCGCCGCCATCTGGTTGATGCCCTTGACGACCTGTCCGCTGCCGCTCGGTCCGCAATAGACGATCCTCTCCGGGTCGCCGAGCACCTCCAGGATGGGTCGGCATTGCTCGTACGTGGACCGGTCCCCCCCGGCGAACATGCGCAGCGTTCCCTCCCGTGCACCGCGGGACCCACCGCTCACCGGCACGTCGAGCAGGATCGCGCCCGTCGCGGCGAACTCCCCCGCGAGCCGCCGCGTCTCCGGCGGGGCGACCGTGCCCAGGTCGATGAAGACCTGCCCGTCGCGCGCCGCGGGAACCAGCTCTCCCTCAGCCACCTCGACCCACGTGTGCGAGTACGGGAGCGAAGTCATCACGACCTGTCCGGCCTCGACCACCTCGGCCACCGAGCCGGCGGCACGGGCACCGGCTGAGACGGCCGCCCCCAGGGCGTCCTCGTCAATGTCGTAGCCAGTCACTTCGTACCCGCCGGCGAGCAGGTTCCGGGCCATCGGTCCGCCCATCGAGCCCAGCCCTACGAATCCTATTCTCGGCAGCATGCGATCACTCCTCCAGCAATGCGCTCAGGTATCCCACGGCGCCCCGCAGGCAACGGACGCGTTCCTCCGGGGAACCGGGCACTCGGACCACGTGTTCTGAGAGGTAATCAGGGAACGGAGGGAGCTCAGACTCCGAGTCGGTCGATTGCCTTCTGACCGATATCGCTCCGGTAGTGGGCTCCCTGGAAGTGTATCCTGGAGACGGCCTCGTACGCGCGCTTCCTGGCCCCCGGGATGTCCTCGCCCCTGGCCGTCACGCCCAGGACGCGCCCTCCGGCGGTCACCACACGTCCGTCTTCCAGGGCCGTGCCGGCGTGGAACACCACGACGTCCTCCATCGCGGCGGCGTCCTCCAGACCCTCGACGGGGAAGCCGGTCTCGTACTCGGTCGGATAGCCCCCGGACGCCATCACCACGCAACAGGTGGGGCAGGTGTCCCAATCGATGTCGGTCTGTTCCAGCTCTCCGTCGACGACGGCGAGCAGCACGGGCACGAGGTCGCTTCTCAGCCGCATCAGCAGAGGCTGTGTCTCCGGGTCTCCCATGCGGCAGTTGTATTCCAGCACCTGCGGCCCGTCCTCGGTCACCATGATGCCGGCGTAAAGGACGCCACGGTATGCCTTGTCCTCCCGGTTCATGGCGTGGACGGCCTGGACGAGCACATCACGCTCCACCTGGGCGGAGAGCTGATCCGTCATGACGGGCGCGGGGCTGTAGGCGCCCATGCCGCCGGTATTCGGCCCGGTGTCACCGTCGAAGGCGGGCTTGTGGTCCTGGGAGGAAGGCATCACCGCGATCGTCTGGCCGTCGGTGAAGGCGATCATGCTTGCCTCCTCGCCCTCCAGACACGCCTCGACGACGACCTGCTGGCCGGCCTCGCCGAACTCCTTGCGCACCATGATGCGGTCGACGGCCTCGTAGGCGTCCTCGACGGTGTCGCAGACGATGGCGGCCTTCCCGCCGGCAAGCCCGTCGGCCTTCACCACGATCGGCGCGCCCACCATGTCCAGGTAGGCCTTGGCGCGTTCGGGCGCAGTGAAGGTCCGGAACGTCGCGGTGGGGATGCTATGACGCCGCATGAGCTGCTTGGCGAACACCTTACTGCCCTCGATCCTGGCCGCCTGCTGGTTGGGCCCGAACACGCGCAGGCCGACCGATCGGAAGGAGTCCACGATCCCCTTCACCAGAGGGGCCTCGGGGCCGACTACGGTCAGGTCGATGCTGTTCTCACGGGCGAACCGGCGCAGGCTGAGGATGTCCTCCTGGCCGATGTCCACGCACTCGGCCAGCTCGGAGATGCCCGCGTTTCCGGGCGCACAGAAAAGCCGATCCACCAGGGGTGAATCGGCTATCTTCCAGACAAGCGCGTGTTCCCTGCCACCGCCGCCGACGACCAGAACCCTCATGCTCTCGCGCCCTCCCCGGTGCGCAGTTTGCGGACAGCGGCGACAGTATAAAGGGCAACCTGCAACCGGTCAACCTTCCCGCGGACCCGCCGCGGAGAGCGGCCGGGGCGGCTTCTCAGTCCTCCTTGCGCTTCAGTACGTCAAGCAGGCCGCCGGCGCTTTCCTCCAGCGCCTTACGGGCCTCCTCCAGCGCCCTGGTGCCTTCCTCGGCGGCCCCTCCGAGCTGCTCCCGCAGCTCTTCGAGCTGGCCGACCGGCAGACGTTCCTGGACCGCTTCCAGGACGCGTTCCCGAACGGCGGCCAGGATGTCGGCCACTATCTCGCTGGGGCTCCGGGCCTCACCGCCGGCGGACAGGTCCTCCAGCTCGATGTCCGGCAGGTTCAGCCGGACGGTCTGTCCCGCCGGCAACCCCCCGACGGCCACGGCCGGCTCCCGTATCCTCAGCACACCGATGCGCATCTTTTTCCCGGTGCGCTTCTCCGGCCTCTCCACCTCCTCCAGGATCCGGCCCAGGTTGGTGCCGCCCTGACCGAACTCCACGGTGATCTCGGGGTTCTCGACATCGATAAGGGGGAGCACGATCTCATCCGACAGGAGGGTGCCCAGCTCGGCGTCCACCTGTACGCGACCCACGTAGACGGAGCGCTCGCTGCTGAACCCCTCCGGGTTGCCCATGGTGAACCCGTGGAGCGCGAAGGAGCCCCGCAGCAGGGAGATGTCAACGTCGCTCACTTCCATGGGGACCCTGGTGATCAGTGGCCCGCCCCTCTCGATACCGGCGGCCACGATGCGGTCCAGCGTGACCAGCAGCACAACGCCCCCCACCACCACGAGCACCGCCAGAGCGACGATGCCGAACAGCAACTTCCTGATCAGGAAACCACCGGACATGGCCTTCCCTCCCCCGGATCGACAGAACGGCGCTGGACGCGCACACCACCGGTGGGGCACCGATCCGCGTATTTCGGATGCCGCCACCGCAGCCGGCGAGGCGGACGACCACCTCACCCCCCTCACCTCACCGCGTGAGGCGTTCTGGCAGGCAGAGAAGGGGGCCGCCGTTGGCGCGGCCCCCGCGGGAGTGCGCGCTACTCTCCGTATACGACGGTTGTGAACTTCGAGTAAACGCCCAGGATGTTCTCGAACTTGTAGTCGGC
>JASFTU010000427.1:0-3271 GCA_050050635.1 Candidatus Brocadiaceae bacterium | reverse complement strand
GAGGAAGGTGAAGTCAACACGCTGGGGGTCCTTCAGGGGAAGCTGCACGCCTTCTCTGAGGCGTACGAGGACTGCGAGTGGGGCTGGGCACAGGGGGCGTGGAAGGAGTGGAGCGGTAAGAGGCCTGCTGAGATGTGCAGTGAGGAGCTGGCCGGGGCCGTCCGGGACTGGCGGGATGCCGCTCTCAAGCTGAACAGGATGGTTCTGAAGGACACCGAGAAGGAGTTCGACCAGACCAGCCGCATCGGGTACGGCATCGACGGGGATGAAGAGGTGCAGCGGCGCGATTTCCAGGCGGTGCGCGGCGACTGGGACACCAACGAATTCGTCATGGCACTTCGCGAGGAATCCCAGGCCATCCGCGCCCGTGCCCGGGCTGTTCTCGACGCGCTGGATGAGGCGGCTCCACGATGATCTGGGGCGGCGCGGCCAGGATCAGTCGGAGAGCTGAGACAGGTGCTCGCCCACCAGTCCCATCATGGTCCGCTGGCCTATGCCCTCCAGGGGGGCTGAGCTTCCCGCGCTCTCCGCTGCCTGCTTGCGGCGCTCCCTCTCGTCGTGTATTGCCCCGACGATGGGCGCGCAGTCATCCGCGCTCACGCGGGCTTCGCCGCTCAGACCGTACTCCTTGTTGACGTAGGCCGGCACGGCGGCCTCCGGGACGTGCAACAGCAGTTGCGATACCATCTCCTCGTCGGAGATGCCGGTGGTCCGTCCCAGCACGTCGTACTGGTAGTCCACCCACTTGCCGATCTGCACGAGCTGGGTCTTCTTGACGGATATCTCGCTGCGCTCGGCCACGGTTTCCGCCAGATAGCACTGCGCCCAGTACACAATGCCCTGGAGGCCGGACTTATCGGTGATGGTGATCGACGGAGGGGTGCCCAGCAAGGTGGCCGTGTCGAAGACCTGATAGATCCGCTCGTCCATCGCCAGGCCGTGCCCGTGGATGCCGGCGCGGGTCCTGTGAGCGTCCTCCCCCACGAAGGGATGGTCGGGTGGAATGATCACGCCCATGGCCCTGAAGTAGTCGGCGATTTCCGTGATGGCCTCCGTGTTGGTGCCGTTCGGCCCCTTCAGGGCCCGGTACATGATGATGGCCCCCTCCAGCGGCGGGTTGCCGGTCCTTTCGCCGAAGCCCAGCAGCGTCCCGTTCAGTATGTCGCAGCCATAGAGCCACGCGGCCACGGCGTTCGCGATGACCAGGTGGAAGTCGTTGTGGCCGTGCCACTCCAGCCTCTCCGGTGGGATGCCTTCGCGGACGACCTTGTGAACCAGCCTGGGCACGCTGCGCGGCACGTCCACCGACGGGTAGGGCAGCCCGAACCCCATGGTATCGCACAGCCTGACCTTCGGCTTCAGGTCCTCCGGCAGCTCGTCGGCGAACTGCGCGATCATGCCGATGAACGGAAGCACGAAGCCGTCCATGTTGGCCCGCGTGACATCTTCCAGGTGGAACCGCACCCGGATGTCCCGCTCGGCGGCCATCTTGGCCATGGTCAGGTACTCCTCGGCGGCCGTCTTCCAGTTCTTCTTCAACTTCAGGAACACGTGATAGTCGGAGCAGGAGGACAGAAGCCCCGTCTCCCTTAGACCCATGTGCTGCATCAGCTTCAGGTAGAGGGCATCGTTCCGCAGCCCCCTTATCCAGGCGGTCGGCTCCGGGTAGTGCGGATTGTCCTCGTATACCTCCAGGCAGCGACTCAGTGCCTCCACGTCGCTGTCGGAGTAGAGGAAGAACTCGCTGTTCGAGATAACCTGGTTGGGGCCTGAGAGCCTGCCGAGCAGTCGGTAGAGGTCCACCACCTGGTCGGGCGCATAGGGCGGCCGGGCCTGCTGACCGTCCCGGAACGTGGTATCGCTCAGCACCAGTGGCGCTTCCTTGCGCTCCGCGAAGTCGAACTCCACCAGTTCGCCGTCGATCTCCTCGTAGGCCTTCCCGGCGAAGACGATGCGGGGCACTTCAGTGAAGGGGAAGATCTTCTCCAGCAGGTCGGGCTCTCCCTCACCGATCCGGGTCAGGGCCGGGATGTCGGCCTCGACCCGGCGGGTCCGGGGCAGATCCATGATCTGTTGCTTCAGTTCCCTGTCCATTCGTGGTTCTCCCGGCGAAATTGAGACGGACGGTACACGAAGCGATCAGGCGGGAATATACCGCGGCGACGCCGGGGCGTCAAAGCGGTGCCCCGGTCCGGCAAGGGGCCCCTCGTGCAATGCGGCCAGCCGCCCCCCGATGCGCAGCGGCGGATCCCGTGGCGGCAATGGGTGCGGCACGGATGCCCGCGCCGGAAGCGTGGCCCGGATACTGCCGCACTGCGGCCGAGACGCGTGCTCGACAGGCCCCGCCCGAGGGCTATAATGTGGCCCGGTGGCGCCGCCGCGATCCCCACAGCACCGCAAGGAGGAAGCCGTTTGGCGCGTGTGCAGGCCATCGTCAGCCGTGGCGATCGAGTCCTGATGGTCAGACATCGCCATGGGGAAGAGGAGTGGTGGTGTCTCCCCGGGGGCGCGCTCGACCCGGGAGAGGCCCCGCGCGACGGCGCACTGCGTGAACTCGCGGAGGAATGCAACGTCGGGGGAACGGTGGTCCGGCGGACATCCCACCTCACCTATGGCCCGGAGGACGAGACGTACACCTTCCTGGTCGAGATCGGCGACCAGCGGCCCTCGCTCGGGCACGACCCGGACGTGGCCGAGCGAGAAGAGGTCCTGGCGGAGGTGCGGTGGATGCACCTGCGCGAAGTGCCCGAGCGCGACCGTGCCTTCCTGTGGGCTGCGGGCCTGCTGGGCGTGGGCGATTTCTGGGTCGAGGTGGAGCGCTGGGGAGACGACCCGAGCTACCCCTGCGGTGGCCGCCACGGCGGGCAGGACGGCCCCGCGAGTTGAGCGCGCGAGGCCGGCGCCTTCGCGCGCTGAATCCGCCCCCAAGCGGCCACAGCAGGGGACTTGACCATACTCGTCACGTGACGCGCCTGCGCATGTGGAGCTGGTCACGCACGGCTGCCAGAACATCCTCCCGCAGCTGGCTAGGTCACGCCTTTGGCGGACCGATGCCCGCCCTTTGTGAGATTGCCTGAGAGAGCTTCTTGGCAAGCCCATCGACACACCCCGAACGCCCGACCACGGCGAACGCACAGGCCAGTTAGGATCGTGTCCAAATGGACCCACAGGTGTGGCGATACCTCTACATGCAACGCGCAGGGCTATCCGGTTTAAGCCCGTGAGGAAGCGCGTAAGTCCTTGCTGCAGAAGCTCGCATGGCACATGGAGT
>JASFTU010000426.1:0-3279 GCA_050050635.1 Candidatus Brocadiaceae bacterium | reverse complement strand
GTTCGTCCAGGCCGGATACAACGCCGGCATGCGGGGCAAGAAGGGCTCCTACTACGAGGGCGGGCACCGGGTGCCGTTCTTCATCCGCTGGCCCGGCGGTGGCATCGCCGACGGGCGCGACGTGGATGAGATGGCGCTCCACGTGGACCTTCTGCCAACCCTCATCGAGCTGTGCGGACTGGAGGGACCTGAGGGCGTCACCTTCGACGGGACCAGCCTCGGCCCGTTGCTTCGGGGCGCCCGGCAGTCGCTGCCCGGACGGCGCATTCACACCGTGCAGATCCACCAGGGCACCGATCCGCCCGAAATGTGGCGCAACACCGTGATGGACCGCCGGTGGCGCCTCGTCAGCGGCGAGGAGCTCTACAACGTCCACGCCGACCCGGGCCAGCGCGAGGACGTCGCGGAGCATCATCCGGACGTCGTCGCCCGCCTGCGGGAGGCGCATCAACGGTGGTGGGAGCAGGTGGAGCCGGGATTGAGCGACTACTGCCCCATCTCCATCGGCACCGACGAGGAGAACCCCACGCGCCTGGACGCCCTGGACGTGCATGGGGACGTTGCGTGGTGCCAGGTGCAGGTAGTGGTCGCCAGCCGAAGCTCCGGGCGGTGGGCGGTGAAGGTCGAGCAGCCCGGCACGTACCGGTTCCGGCTGCGGCGGTGGCCGGACGAGCTGGACCTGCCCATCGACGAGCCGGCGCCCCAAGAGGAGGCGGACCGCGTTGCACCGTACTTCCAGGTCTGGCAGCGGGGCACGATCGAGCCGGTGGAGGCGATCCTGGGCATCTTCGGGCGGCAGGTGAGCCGGCCGGTCCGGAAGGGAGACCACGAGACGAGCTTCGAGATCGAACTGGACCGGACCGGCGAGACGATGCTGGATGCCTGGTTCATCGAGCGAGAGGGCGAGCGCCGCGGCGCCTACTACGTTTACGTCGAGCGGCTCTGAGGAGCGCCGACGACGCCGCGCGTTGATGCCGGGCCGCAGCCTCCATAGAATGCCTTCCTCCCGGAGCGCCGGAGGGCACAGGGGAGGGCACGATGCGCATCATCTACTTCGATCTGGACTGCGTCAGGGACGACCATCTCGGCTGTTACGGCTATCACCGGGACACCTCGCCGAACATCGACGGGCTGGCGGCCGACGCCGTGCGGTTCACGCGCTGCTACACGAGCGATTCTCCGTGCGTGCCGTCACGGGCCGCCCTGTTTACGGGACGGTTCGGCTACAACAACGGCGTGGTGGGCAACGTGGACGATCCGGTGCGGTTCCCCGCGGACCTGCCAGCCTGGAGGGCGGACCGCATCATGCCCATGTGGATGCGCCATCTCCGGGCCAACGGCATCCGGCCGATCAGCTTCTCCAATTTCGCCGACCGTCACCGCGCGTGGTGGTACCACTGCGGCTGGGACGAACATCACCTGATCAACCTGCGCCGCGGTTTCGAGACGGCCGACGAGGTCAACGAGGTGGCCCTGCCCTGGCTCCGCGACCATGCCGACGAGGACGACTACTTCCTGCACATCCATTACTGGGACATCCACTTCCCCTACCGCTCGCCCGACATGCCGAAGTGGATGGAGCGCTTCGCGGGCGAACCCCCTCCCGACTGGCCGGACGAGGACACGATCAGCCGGCAACACGAAAGCTGGCACGGCTCCCGGACCGCGCGTGACCTCTGGGGCATCAGCGGACAGGACCCCGACAAATACCCCTGGATGCCGCGCGAGATCGCCTCGCGGGAGGATTACCGGCGACTGATCGACGGCTACGACGCCGCCATCTACCTGACCGACCACTACATCGGCCAGATCCTGGACCTCCTGGACGAGAAGGGCGTGCTCGACGAGTGCATCATCATCGTCGGCGGCGACCACGGGGACTGCTTCGGGGAGAACGGCATCTACATGGACCACTACACGGCCAGCGAGCCGGTGCTGCGGCGGCCGCTGATCGTGCGATGGCCCGGCGTGACGCGGCAGTCTGTGTGCGACGAGATGGTCTATCTGCTCGACCTCTGCCCCACCGTCTGTGACATGCTGGAGATCGAGTCGCCGCCGCTCTGGGACGGGCAGTCGTTCATCGACGCCCTGCACGCCCGGCAGTTCAGCGGGCGAGACTACGTCGTCTGCGAGCAGAGCATCGCCACCCTCCAGTGGGCCGTGCGAACGCGACAGCACCTCTTCGTCCGTACCCTCTATCCCGGCGTCTACCCGATCGACGAGCCCTGCTGGCTGTTCGAGATCGAGAGCGATCCCCATGCCACGCGCAACCTGGCGCACCAACTTCCGGACGTCGTCACGCAGTGCGACCATCACTTCGAGGAGTGGAAGCACGAGCAGATACGTCGGCACGGCCCGCATCCGGACCCTATGGACGTGCTGGCCGAGCGCATGGCCCACCGCGACGTGAGCGGCTGGGTGGAGCACTTGAGGAACACGGGGCGGGCGGACAAAGCCGACGAGATGCTGGAACGCCTCGCGGGCTACCGACCCGGGCTGCAAACCTGACGGCACCCGCTCCGCTGATCCCGGTCCTGCTTTGACACGGCCACCCGTCGCAGATAGGATGCGGCGCGGTACGCAACCGTCGGATCACGACCACAGTCGCATCGGAGGAGAGCATGGCTGAGACGATTCGCGTCGGAGTGCTGGGGCTCGTGCACGACCACATCTGGGGCAACCTGAACCACGTGAAGGAGCTGGACCAGATCGAGCTGGTCGGTGCCGCCGACTCCCACGAGGACCAACTCGAGAAGTTCACCGAAGCCACGGGCATTGAGAACACGTTCAGCGACTACGGGGAACTGCTCGACGCCGAGCCCCTGGACGCCGTGTTCGCCTACGGCACGAACCGCAGCACGGGGGACCTGGTCGAGATGTCGGCCGGGCGCGGCCTGCACGTCATGTGTGAGAAGCCCATGGCCAGCGACCTGGACGTGGCCGACCGCATGCTCGTCGCGTGCCGCAGCGCGGGCGTCGTCCTGATGGTGAACTGGCCCACCGCGTGGTCACCCGGCATCAACTACGCACTGAAACTCGTGCAGGAGGGAGCCATTGGGCGGGTGTGGCAACTGAAGTGGCGCGGAGGTCACTGCGGGCCGGACGAACTCGGCTGCGACCCGCACTTCGTGGAATGGCTCTTCGATCCGATAGAGAACGGTGCCGGTGCGCTGTTCGATTACCTGGGATACGGGGCAAGCCTGGCCCGCTTGTTCATCGGCGTGCCGACGCAGGTCATGGCCGTGGCGGGGCGGCTGGTCCGGCAGAATATCCCCGTTG
>JASFTU010000425.1:0-3281 GCA_050050635.1 Candidatus Brocadiaceae bacterium | reverse complement strand
GGGCGCAAGGAGGCGTCCCTCGATCACCATGTCGGCCGGCATGTGGTCCCACAGGTAGATGATGCGCCGCAGCCCCTGCTCGACGTGCCGGCACAGAGCGTCCTCGCAGCGCAGCTCCAGTTCCCCGTCCACGTCCATCTCGTGCCACGGGATCTCGTTGATGTAGACCATCGGCCGGACGGGGTCCAGGTCATTCAGGCGGCGCCACAGTTCGGCCTTCCGGGCGTGCACGGGCTGTGCCGCTACCTCCGCCACCCGTCGGGCCAGCCCGCGGAGTGTCTCCCGGTCGCGTGGCGGGAAACCCATCTGCACATGTCTCCCGTGAGTGCCGCGAAGGGTCAACCGTCCGGCTCCAGCACGCCGCTCCGACCGGAGGCCAGCATCTCGACGATCTCCATCATGGCGACCCCGTCCTCGATGGTTGCGCACGGCGGGGGAGTCCCGCCGGCGACGGCCTCGATGAAGGCCCTGACCTCCCCGGCGTAGCCCTGCACGGTGAGGCTGTTGTTCTCGTCGGACTGGAGAGCCATGTTCGGCCTGTGGACGATCCTGGGCGGGGGCCGCCAGCGCTGCTCGGCGGGCGGGTAGTATTCGAGCGTTGCCACGTCGTCCACCACCACCATCGCCCCGTCACCGGTCAGCTCCAGCCGTTCAACGACCGCCGGGGCCTGCCCGGACATGATCAGCGTGCCCGTCGCCCCGCTGCGGAAGCGCACGTTCAGTGAGAGCCAGAGGCCCGCTCCGCTCTGGCCCCATTCGGCGTGCATGCGTCCGTAATCACCCATGAAGTGGCGGGCCAGGTCGAGGGGGTGGGAGCACATGCCCGCCAGGAAGCCCTGCCGGTCCCGGCTCACGTTGAATGAGTACCGCAGCAGCAGGTGGGAGGGCGACCCGAACTCCTCCCGTTCGGCGATCTGCTTCGCCATCACGTACTTCTGTGCGAACCGCTTCATGAACCCGACCATGCAGATGCAACCGGTCTCGCGGCTGACCTCCAGCATCTCCCGGGCCTGCGCCCGGGTCTCCGACGGCGGCTTCTCCACGAACACGTGGAGACCACGCTGCATGGCCTGGAGGGCGGCTTCATGATGCAGCCTGGGCGGCCCGCTGACGAGGACCGCGTCCAGCTCCTCCGCATCGAGCATCTCCTCGTAGTCCGCATAGACTCGATCCGCCCCGTGCACGCGGGAGGCGCGTTCCCGCCGCTCCTCGTAGAGGTCGCTCGCCGCGACCAGCGTGCAGTCGGCGAAGCGCAGCGACGGGTAGAGATTCATGTGTGCATGCGTGCCGCACCCGACGAAACCCACGGCCACCGGCGCCATCTGCTTCCCCCTTCCGACTTCAGGCATGGCATCGCTTGGGTGGCAGCCAGTCGTCGGCCGCCGCCGTCTCCCGCAGCAGCGCTTCGAGCAGGTCCCTCTTCTGCCCGGCGCAGCCGGGGTCCCGCCACAGGTTGTGGAGTTCCTCCGGGTCGCTCTCCAGGTCGAACAGCAGTCCGCAGTCGTTCCGCAGGTAGTAGGTGAGTGCCCACCGGGCCGACCGGAGATACCGCAGCCGGTCCCCGTGGCCCGTGGTGTCGTACTCCGCGTAGATCCGGTCGCGCAGGCTGTCGGCCTCGCCCATCAGGACGGGCCCGAACGAGAGCCCCTGGACGCCCTCCGGCACGCCCAGTCCCGCCAGGTCCAGCAGCGTGGGGCAGAGGTCCACCGTGGAGAACAGCGCGTCGGAGGCGCGCCGACGGCCCGCCGTGCCCGGCAGGCGGATGATGGTCGGGCTGCGCATCAGGCCCCGGAAGAAGAACGGCCCCTTGTGCGAGAGGCGGTGATCGCCCATCAGGTCGCCGTGGTCGCTCAGGAACACGACGACTGTCTCCTCCATCAGCCCGCGCTCTTCGAGGGCTGCCAGAACGCGACCGATCTGGTGGTCCACCATGGAGATCATGCCGTACTCGAGCGCGTGGATTTCCCGGAACTGCTCGTCGACGTCCGGTCCGGTCCAGGCGCGCTCGCGCATGTAGGGCGGCAGGTCGTCCAGCTCCCCCTCCCGCCGGGCCGGTTCGAAGGACACCTCCTCGGGGGCGTAACGGTCGCACCACGGCGCGGGCGGCGACCAGGGGTGATGCGGGTCGGGGAACGAACACCAGATGAAGAAGGGCTCCCCGTCATCGCGCCGCTCAAGGTACTGGATCGTCCGGTCCGCGATGACCGTGTTGTAGTGGAGCTCCTCGGGGATGGACGCCTTCCAGCACTCCTTGACGCCGCTGGGCGGCTCCAGGGGGTTCTCGGGGAGCAGTTTCTCCCACGCGCCGGGATGCTCCCGCTCCAGCTCCCGCCTGTAGTGCCCGAAGGTGTAGTGGCCGTGCCCGCCGACGTAGTAGGCGTGCTCCAGACCGTAGTAGGGGAGTGGCAGCTCGCCCCCCTCAGCCCAGAACTGGGAGGATTCCACCCGTTCGTGGTCCTCGGCGGGCACCTCGTCGGTCAACCCGAAGGGCGCCAGGTGAATCTTCCCGAAGGACGCCGTGGCGTAACCGGCCTCCCGGAGCACCCCGGGCAGCGTGGTCTCATCGAGCGGCAGCGTGTTGCCGTTCTCGCGCAGGCGGTGCGCCTTCGGATAGCGGCCGGTGAACATGGAGGCGCGGTTCGGGCTGCAGACGGGATTGGCGACGTAGGATTCGGTGAAGCGGACGCCCTCCCGTGCCAGGCGGTCGATGTTCGGCGTCCGCACATCCGGGTTGCCGTAGCACGCCAGGTGGTCGGCGCGAAGCTGGTCCGTGACGAAGCAGATGACATTGGGCCGTGTGGACTCGGACATGGTGCTCCCCCGGTTCGCGGCGCCTCAGGCGGCAACCTCCTCCTGGTAGGGCCGGTCCGTGTCGGTGCGCAGGCACCACTGGATCATCCGCTGCTCGAGCTCCTGCACGACGGAGGACAGCTCCGCCTCACCCCACAGGTTCTTCAGCTCGTAGGGGTCGTCCCCCATGTCGTACAGCTCGTTGCCGCCGACCAGCCGCATGGCCAGCTTCCAGCGGTCGGTGCGCACCATCTTGGTGCGGGCCATGGTCTCGGGGCACTCGGCATAGGTTCTCTGCTTGCCCATCCCCCCGACCGGGTCGCGGTTGAACCGGCTCCACATCTCCTCCTCGTGGCCGCCGTCGGCGAACACGGCGTCCCGGAGGGGCCGGCCCTCGATGGCGGGCAGGAGGGAGTGGCCGTGGATTCCCCAGTCGGCCTCCATGCCCAGCAGTTCGAGCAGAGCGGGGGCGATGTCGGTGTGATCGGTCA
>JASFTU010000424.1:0-3282 GCA_050050635.1 Candidatus Brocadiaceae bacterium | reverse complement strand
CCAGAAGGGCGCACACAGGGAGGAAGGAGCCATGGCGGGACCGACTTTCGAGCACGTGGTTATCGACGGGGACGGGCCGCAGGACCCGCACATCAAGGCGGTCGGCGACCTGGACGGCGACGGACGGGATGAACTCGTCGTGGCCAGCAGCGCCGGCGGGCCGCTGGTCTGGTACGATCTGGCGACGCTGGCAAAGCACGAGATCTGCCCCGCCGGGGAGTGGAGCTGCGACGCCGAAGTCGTGGACATGAACGGCGACGGCGCCCCCGACGTCCTCATCTCGGAGTGGTATGGACAGAACGAGATCGAATGGTTCGAGAACCCGGGGAGTGCGCCCGAGGAAGGCCCCTGGGAGAAACGCGTCATCGGCCCGCCCAGGGCGCACGACGTCTGCGTGGGCGACCTCGACGCCGACGGACAGATCGAGATCGTCACCCGCGACCAGGGCGACAACGGGGACATCATACACGTCTACAAGCGCGGCGGAGAGGACTGGCAACGGCGCCAGATCCCCTGCCCCACCGGGGAAGGGCTGGCCCTCGCGCAGATTGCCGGGGGCGAACGGCTGGACATCGTCATCGGGGGCCTCTGGTACGAGGCGCCCGCCGACCCCCTGGAGGGCGAATGGGCCGAGCACCGGTTCACCGAGTGGCCCGGCGACGCCGTCGTCCGCCCCGCCGACATGAACGGGGACGGCCGGGTAGACGTGGTTCTGACCCGCTCGGAAGGCCCCCATCGGGTCGCCTGGTTCGAGGCGCCCGCCGATCCCCGCCGGCCGGGCTGGGAGGAACACCTGATCGGAGACGACGTGGACTACGCGCACAGCCTGAGAATCTGCGACCTGAGCGGCGACGGTTCACTCGACGTCGTCACCGCCGAGATGCACCAGTCCGACCGACGCCGCGTGCTGGTGTATCTGAACGGGGGCGATTCCCTCTCGTGGCAGCGGCGGGTGCTGGCGGAGAGCGGCTCGCACAACATCTGCATCGCCGACCTCGGCGAGCGGGGGCGGGCCATCGTCGGCGCCAACTGGAGCGGACCGCACCAGCCGATCGAGATGTGGCTGGTGACCGGATGAACCCCGGGACCAGGAGGCCTCGCCGCCCGGCAGGCGCTACTCGCACATCCCTGAGAGGAGCTTTCGGGCGGCTTCGGTCTCGGGCGATTCCGGGAATCCCTCCAGAACGGCACGGCAGTGCCGGCGCGCCTCCCCCGTGAGGTCGAGGGCCAGGTAGGCCCCGCCGACCGCAAACAGGCCCGGACAGGAGGTGGAGCAGTCGGGCCCTATGGCGATCTCCTCGTCCCCGTTGAGTTCGACCAGGTCAGCGCGAGGACGACAGCTATGGCCAGGCCGAATCCGAGCACGCATTCCCTGGCCGCACGCCGCATCTGTCTCCAGCATGACTGTCGCGCGGTCGTCCACCACGGCTATCACGGTGCCTTCACGTGCGTCAGTCTCAGCGGCACATGCCCGCGGCTTCCCACGCATTGCGCACCTCGTTGAGGGCTGGTCAGCGGTCGGCTCCCTGCTGCTGAAACGCATCCATGCAACGACGCTGGCAGAAGAAGTAGTCCTCTCCCTCACGCTCCAGATGGTACGGAGTCGAGTCCGGATCGACGGCCATCATGCACACGGGATCGAGGACCGCTCCCCTCGTCCGGGGTTCCCGGGGGCAGGCCTCCTCATGCCACCGGTCGAGTGCCTCCCGGACCTGTGCTGCGCTCGTGGCGCGCAGGATGGCCCGCACCTGGGTGATGAGCAGCTCAGGATGGTACCTGTAGAGGCGATGCGCTCGCAGTCCGAGCTGGGGGTCCGCCTCGCGGCCGAGCGAGAGGTAGCGAAGAGGCTTGTCCCCGCCGGCGTCGAGGGTGCGCACGGTGACCGGCCTGTCCCCACACAGCGAGAAGAGGCGGGAGTAGAGGTCCGCCTGCTCGTCTTCATTGGGGAAGTCCTCCCGTTTCTCGAGGAAAAGCGCCTCCGTACGGAAGAGCCCAACGCCTTCGGCCATCGGCCAGTCCACGGCTTCCAGCTCACCTGGTGTGACGACATTCAGCCAGAGGCGGGCGGGCATCGGAGCGATCTCATCAACCGGCGGCACCGCAGGGCCCGATGCAGGGGATTCGACCTCAACGGCCTGCGGTTCGAGCGTCAGCACACCCCCCTCGCCATCTACCATCCTCGCGCTCCTGCTCTTCTTTCGGGGCCGGTTGTTCTTTCATGTGCCCCTTCATCATCCGCTGCATCCGCCGATGCATCTGCATCATCGAATGCGGCTGATCCGGCATGGCTTCCAGCTTCTCCTTCTGCTGCTCAGTGAGGACCCGTTCGGCTTCTTGCCGGGCCGTTTCCACGATCTGCTGGAGTTCGCTGACCTGCTCCTCACTGAGTTCAAGCTGATCCCTGAGCGCCAGAAGCCCGACGGGATCGGTCTTCTGGGTGCGAGCGTCCATCATCATACGGCAGCGCATCATCATGCCGTGCATCTTGCCCATCATGCCGGCCATGGATTCGGCGCCTTCCCCCTTTTGCATGCCACCCATCCCCATCATGTGCATCGGCATGCCGGGGCTCTTCTTGGCCTCCGTCAGCTTCATGCCGCACTTCGGGCACTTGGCTTCCCACGTGGCCCGCACTTCGGGATGCATGGGGCACTCGAATACGGCGGCTTCCTCCGCCTTCTGAATCTGCGAAGGATGCTCGGCCCGGCCGGGATGCTCCATCGCACGAACCGTCTGGAGTCCGATGCCCAGAGCAAAAGCAACGACGACCGCGAGCACTGCAGCTCCGATCCAGCGTTTCATCTTACGGCCTCCCTTCTGCATGGAACCTATCGTGCGGGCCACCCGGCCCGTTCGCCCGTTACTGCTCGAGTCTCCGTTTCCTCTCCTCGAATTCCTCATCGTCGATCTCTCCTCGCGCGTAGCGTTCCTCCAGTATGTCCAGGGGGGAGGGTTCTCCGGCGCCGGGCGTGCCTCCTCCCTGTCCGGCCGAGCGCACCGCCCAGACGATAAGCCAGACAATGGCCAGGATGACGGCGATGCACACCACGCCGCCCAGCAAGTGCCATCCCCACCCCCCGTTCCACATGTCGTGCATCATGGCGTTGCCTCCTGAGGCTTCAGCGGCCCCTTCCCAAAGGTCAGGAACATAGGCGTCCTCTCCATGTATCTCCTGTACTCATCTCCGAACTTCTCGAGCAGGTCCCGCTCTTCGCGGCGCGCCAGCCGGTAGTACATGACGATGACGAACGGCCAGAGGATCAGCGCGGTCAGTGTCGGCCA
>JASFTU010000423.1:0-3293 GCA_050050635.1 Candidatus Brocadiaceae bacterium | reverse complement strand
GGACCTGAAGCCCGAGAACATCATGATCGACAGCGACGGCAACCCCCGCATTGCCGACCTGGGGCTGGCGAAGGAGGCCGGCGCGGTGATGTCCTCCGCCACCGCAGAGGGCGACGTGCTGGGCACTCCCTACTACATGAGCCCGGAACAGGTGCGCCAGCCGCGGGACGTCGACTTCCGCTCCGACATCTACTCGCTGGGGGCCACCCTATACCACATGGCCACCGGGGAGGTGCCCTTCGAGGCACCC
The DNA here is from genome assembly GCA_050050635.1 of Candidatus Brocadiaceae bacterium. Lineage (GTDB taxonomy): Bacteria > Planctomycetota > Brocadiia > SM23-32 > SM23-32 > JASFTU01. The sequence continues at coordinate 3,043 of JASFTU010000423.1, read as the reverse complement.
ACCCCGTTCGAGATCATGACCATGCACCTGAACAACCCCCTGCCCCCGCCCCTCGAGAAGAACCCCGACCTGCCGGAGGCCCTCTGCGACATCATCGTCCGGGCGATGGCCAAAGAACCCCAGAACCGCTACCAGAACTACACCGACCTGATACGCGACCTGGACGGCGTGCTGGAGGAACGAGCCGAGCCGGGGGAAGACTCCATGGCGGCGGTGGAGGAGGCGCTGGCCCAGACGGCCTTCGAACCCCCCGAAGCAGAGCCCGCTGCCGAACCCCAGCAGGAGCCGGAAACGCAAACGGCACCTCCGCCGGGGACGGTGCCGCGCACGGTGCGCCCGACGCAACTGCCCGTCACACCCCATAACGTGCGTGCCAAGACTGCGGCCGTGCTGGCCCTGATCGCCTATGCCTTCTTCGTGGTGGCCCTCTACCATGCCGCCCTGAGTTGGGCCGGCTCCGGTTGGGCCGGGGTGGGAGCCGCCACAGCGGTGGCGGTCGCGATGCTGGTCATCTCCGTGGCGGTCGCCCGCATACGCCTGCGGCCGGAGACGGACATACCCGAGGAGACGGCCACCGCTCACGCAGTCGGGGAGCAGATCAGCACTGCCATGGGCTGGACGTGCGAGAGGCTGGACCTGCCCGTTCCGCTCCTGCGGATAACGGCGAAGGACGAGGACCGGACGCAGACGTACGGATTCTTCTCTTCCCGGGCCGTCCTCTACCTGCCGGGCGGCTGGCTGGGACGGGCCGCTCTCAGCGAGGTGCAACTCAGAGCGTACCTGGCGCGAGGTCTGTCCGGCGTTTACGACGGCAACGCCGACCTGCGGACGCTGCTGGCCGCTCCGGTGGCGCTTCTGAACTTCGGCAAGCGATTCGCCGGTTTCCTTCTGGGGCTGGCGCCGGGCCTGAGACCGACCTCCCGGTGGCGGCTCCACAGGGGGCTCGGGGTCCTTAGCCTGCTGGCCGCGTGCGCGGCGGTGGGGGTGTTGCTGCACCTGTGGATACCGGGGGGAGCCATAGCCGCCCTGCTGTTCGCCGTTCTGGCGTTGACGGCCAGCTTCCAACGGCATTGCGAGTTCGCCGCCGATGAGTTCGCAAGCGCCGTGGTGGAGGACGAGGATGCAGTGAAGTCGCTGGCGGTCCTCTCCGCCCTGGCGGGGCCGGAGCGCTACCCCCTGCTGCGGGAGGCCATGGGCCCGGATGTCGCCGCCCGGGAACCGGCCCACCCGGAGGGCGAACCATACGACGGCGGCGCCGCCAGCGCCCTGACCGAACACTACGCAGGCGCGCTCTACATACCGGACACGCTGGAGCTGGCGGTGAAGTTGTTCGACGACGTGCCGAATCCCGCCGAGCGCCTCAACAACCTCGGCGACGTGCCCGAGGAGCCTTCGCTGGCGGAGGTCGTGCTGGGCTGGATGCGCACCGGACTGGCGGCGCTGTCGGGCCGTTCCGACAGGGACTTCGTCAACGTGCTGGACCTGGCAGGCGTCAAGCCCTATTTCTTCGTGGGGGCTGTGGCAGGGGTGTTGACGGCTCTGGCGATGGTCGTGCTTGGAGTTCTCACCGAAGCCAGCTACGCGAAGCTGCTGGCGGTCACGGGAGCGTTGGGGCTGGCCGTGGGGTTGGTAACCGCGCACAGGACGCGCCAAGCGGGCCTGCCCACCGGAGCGGTGGGATGGGCCATTGTGGTGGCTGGGCTGTCCATGACGCTGGCCACCATGCTGGTGCTCTGCCTGGTTCTGTGGCCCACCCTGGCGGGCTATGCGCTGCAGTTCCCTCTCTTGCTTGCGCTGGCGCTGGTGAGCGTGGCTCTGGCCACGCTCGTCTACGGCTGGGTGGCCGCGAGACTGGGCATCGAAGCACCACGGACGAGCATGGGGGCGGGCTCGCGGACGGCCCACACGGTGATGGACGTCGCCGATGACCGGCTGTCCATGCTCCGCTCCCGGGCACCCCGGGCAGAACAGAAAGAATCGGAAGAACAGAGCCCGAGCCGGGAATCCTGACCCGAACCGCTGGCCTGCAAGCGGAGCAGCGCGCCACGGTGCAGCCGCTCACCTCTGACGGGCTGTTGAGCGATGAAGAAAACCGAACACATGGGCACGGTGGTGCAGGTGAAGCGGCGGGGGGCGGTGGTGGAGCTGAAGCCGGGGCCGCACTGCACCTCGGCGTTCGCGTGCTCCTGCTGCGGCTCGATCGATCCCGGGCAGCGCAGAATCATCGTGCGGGGCCGGCAGCTGGAGGAAGGCGACAGGGTAAGGGTGCTGCTGCCCGCGTGCGCGGGGTGGCTGGGCCCGCTGGTTACGCTTCTTCTGCCCTTGCTGCTGCTTGGGGCGGGCGCGTTGGTCGGCTGGCTGGCGGCGGGCCGCACCACGGCCCGCGAGGCCCCCATCCTGGCCGGGGCGGCCTGCGGGTTCGTCCTGGCGATCGGCGTGGCCGTCCTGGTAAACAGGAAGCTGGAAGGGCCGGGTTCGGTGGAGGTCCACCGCCTCAGCAGCGGCGGGCCGGACTGATATCAGGCGCAGAGCCGCGTTCGGTGCGCCCGCCGGTGCTTTTGACATGAGGCGGGGGTCTCCTATATAGTCGGCTGCTGGAAGTGGTGCCACAGGTGAGGGGGCAGCGGCCGGGCCTCAGCAGCCGAGTCCGGCGTCTGCTGCCCTCGTCGGTCGTGTGGCGCCCCGTTATCCAGCGCCCCGAGCGCGCAGGTCGGCTCCCGCGCCCTCCTGGTCCGGCTGCGGTCGCTCCTGTGGGCATCGTGGCATCGGCTCGGGCCGAAACCTTCTGGCAACAGGCGACAATGCTGCCGTCGGCGCTGCACAGCACGCACTTCTCCGCGGGGGTCGGCCTCGTCCCGCTCTCCGACAGGTTCCCCCTGTGGCCGGTGTGGGCGGTGGCCATCCTGGCGTTCAGCATCCTGCTGGTGATCTCGGTGATCCTGCTGCTGAGGCGGGAGGCCGAGGCCGTCAGCAGCCGGCAGACCCCCCCGGTGCGCCCCGGCACGCGCCACCTTCAGCACATCAGCCGACTGCTGCGCTCGGT
>JASFTU010000422.1:0-3294 GCA_050050635.1 Candidatus Brocadiaceae bacterium | reverse complement strand
ACCTTCCAGCGTGGCCGGTGGAGCGTCGATGAGTACCTCGAGCAGTCCGCCGCCGCCAATCCCCATGTCACAATCCGCTACAAGGCGCCCGATGGCGAAGAGCGCGACTTCGAGCGCGCCACCGAAGAGCTGCCGCCCGAGCCGAAGGAGATCAAGCCCCACCCCTACGGCATCGAGCTCGGCGTGCTCATCAAGATGCTCCACGAAACCAAGTCCCGCAAACTCCACACCTTCCTCCGCAATGACTTCTGCCGCGTCAGCAAGCGCGCCTCGCTGGAGATCTGCGAACGCGCCGGCATCTACGAGAACGCCCGCCCCAAACGCGTCGCCCAGAAAGAGGCCGAAGTCCTCCTGAAAGCCCTCCGCGAAACCAAACTCATGAACCCGCCCATGGACTGCATCGTCCCCATCGGCGAGGACCTCATCGAAGCCGGCATGCGCAAGGAATACGACGCCGCCTTCTACACCACCGTCACCCGCAAGCCCGCCGTCTACCGCGGCATACCCTTCGTCATCGAAGCCGGCGTCGCCTACGGCGGCGACATCAAAGCCGACACCTCCGCCAAAGTCATGCGCTTCGCCAACCGCGTCCCACTCCTCTACAGCAGCGGCGGATGCGTCGTCACCCGCGCCGTCATCAACGCCAACTGGCGCCAGTACCGCGTCGAGCAGTCCAACGGCAGCCTCCCCCAGGGCCCACTCCTCATCCTCGTCCACATGGCCAGCCCCTGGGTCCCCTTCACCAGCGAAAGCAAGGAGGCCATCGCCTCCTACCCCGAGATCGAGAAGGAAATCGTCCTCGCCCTCCAGGAATGCGCGCGCGACCTCCGCCGCTTCCTCCGACGCCGCAAGAAACGCGTCGAGGAGGAACGCAAGCGCGAATACATCCAGAAGTACATCCCCCACATCGGCGAGGCGCTCCAGGAGATCCTCCAGTTCAGCGACAAGGAGCGCGAGGGCGTCGTCGAAAACCTCACGACCGTGCTGGAGAAGACGCGCAGCAAGTGAGCCCGCCTCCCCGGCGCGCCGGGCCATCGTCGCCTCCTCCCCTATCGTCGGTCCCGCCCGTCGTCACCTCATGAGTGCTCCTCCCGCATCTCGTCCACGAACCGCCGCACCGCGTGCCGCACCGGCCCCATCTGATCCTCCCTCAGATTCCGCAGACACCACCCCGCGAACCTCTTCAGGCCCTTCAACTGCGCCGTCAGGTCCTCCGCGTCCGGGCGAACGTGCTCCAGAACCCGACAGATCTTCAGCATCCGGTCCTCCAGGCACGGGTGCTCCTGCGGCCGATCCCCCTCCCGCTCGTGCGCCTCGTCCACCAGCCTCATCAACACCTCGCGCAGCTTCCTGCGCATCTCCTCCTCCGGCTCCGGCTCGTTCGCCCGACGCCACGGCCGGCCGGCGAGCCGTGCATCCCGACGCCACCGGAGGAGCGACATGACGGACACCTCGAGGGACCTGGCGATGGCGTCGAGGGTGGAATTCTGGAAGTAGAGGTCGCGCGCCCTGGCGCGGACCTCCTCGTCGTTTTTCTCTCTGGAGTGCGTGGTCATGTCACTCCTCGTCCCTGGTAGAGGGCGTGGTCTGCCCGGTGCGGGTAGATCAGTATAGGCGTCCCCCCCAGCCCGGCGTGTCCGTACAGTCCGATCGGTCCGGTCGAAACCCCCTCGCGCCCGGGGAGCCCCCTCAGAACCGCTCTCGTCTCCCGGTTTCCATCGGCCGGAGGCGGTGCCCGGGCTCGTGGCCCGCCGAGCGTGACCGGATGGAGTCGCCACGGAGCCGGCCTCCCGGAGTGCGGCGCGCGGCGAGAGCTCCCTCTGGTTCGGGACATGGGTGGGGGCCGGCTCTGGATGCGGCGGCACACTCGGCGGTTGCTCGGCGGTTCCTCCGGCTTCAGGCGGGGGCCCCGCGGGCAGTCGGCGGCGTGGGCGTCAGTGTCGTTTGGGACGCGTCAGCGCTCTATCTGACTTCCGTGGCGGGTGCTGCTACGAAGGAGTAGGCAGTGGGGGTCGTTATTGCTTGCCGGGGGCGGTTCGGTGGTTTGGAGGTCCGGTTCCGGTCCGCGGGGTAAGCCGGCGTCGGAAGTCGCCGTGGCGTGAGTGTCGCTTGGGACGCGTCAGCGCTCTATCTGACTTCCGTGGCGGGTGCTGCTACAAACCAGAAGGGGCCGGCGGGCCTTGTTTCTGTTCGGTGGGGCCGTTCGGTGCGTTGGTGGGTGCAGTGTCTGCGCCCGGCAGTTGGGGTTGGGCTGTCGGGCGTAGCCGCGGTGGCGGCCCGGCGTCTTGGAGGTGCAGTGTCCGGAGCATATCTATTAGATATGGTGGTCGCTACTACAAAGGAGTAGGCAGCGGGTGTCGTTATTGCTTGCCGGGGGCGGTTCGGTGGGCTGGAGGTCCGGTTCCGGTCCGCGGGGTAAGCCGGCGTCGGGGTGGGCGCGGCTGCAGCGTCCCGGGGCGGACCTGTCCGGCGGGACGGCTTGTCGGGCTGAAGAGTGCTTGACATGTCGAGACCCCCGTTCCATAATTACACGACAGGGGTCGAGCTGTTGCCGCCCCTACTCGGCCAGTGGTCTGCTCCGAAAGCAGACCAGCCCCAAGTGCCCCGCGAACCTGAAGACATGATCGACAAGGAAGTCACGGTCAAGCACGTTCAGAGCCTGAACTCCAGGGATGCGGTTGCGTCGTTCTTTGCCTATCTGGGATATGACGTTGATCAGCGCACGGAGCAGCGGCCGGAGAACCTGGGAGTTACGGCCGACTCCCTCAAGCAGGCCATCACGCACATCGAGAACGTGGCCACGCAGGATGACTGGCTCCGTGTCATTCTGGTCGAGCTGAAGTCCGTCACGGTCGCCCACACCCGCATCCTCGCCAACAGCCTGCGCAACCTGGCCGGCGATTTCCTGCTCGTCCTCACCAGCGACTACGAGCGCATCGACTTCGCTCTCCTGCAGCGCATTGCACCGACCGATGGCGGGGCCATGACTCAGAAGCAAGTCAAGGCCCGCCCACGAGTCCTGACCGTCGAGCGCCGCAAGCCCGACCGCGTTGCCCTCCGTGTGCTCCGCCGACTCACCTACACCGAGGCGGACCCCTATGCCCAGTACGACAAGCTGGTCAGCGCGTTCGACACGGCGGAGTGGTCCGAGGAGCACTTCGACAACCGCGCGCTCTTCAGCGACTACTTCCTCACCGAGCAGCTCCGGGAGATGCCGGAGTGGCAGGAGAACCCGAGGCCCGCGTTCCGGCGATTCCGGGAGCTGTTCGAGCGCGCGCAGAACCGCTGGCCCGG
>JASFTU010000421.1:0-3300 GCA_050050635.1 Candidatus Brocadiaceae bacterium | reverse complement strand
CACATCCGCTCACGCTCCAGCGCGCCCTAACCTCGCTCCGGGTGATTGAGGCGGTGGGGTTCCTTGAAGGAGTGCAGGCTGTGGACACCGGCTTCGACGCGCGCCGAGAACGTCCTCTCCTCGAACCGTAGCTCGCCGGACGCGGCCGTCTGGTGCAGTTCCTCGATGGTCCGGCAGCCGACGTCCTGCAGTGCGTGCTTGAGGCCCTGCATCAGGTAGGGCACGTAGTCGATGACGGACCCCTTGTCCACGACGGTTCCGCTGACGCCCTGGGCAACGTGGATGGGTTCCTCTCCTTCCATGTAGCGCCGGGCGCCGCGGGCCTCCATCGCCTCCTGTGAGCCCATGCCCCTGTACCGCTTCACGCGCACGCCGGCTTCGTAGAAGTACTCCCCGGGTGCCTCATCGGTGCCGGCCAGCAGGGAACCGAGCATGACCGTCGAAGCCCCCACCGCCAGCGCCTTCGCGATGTGACCGATCGACGTAATGCCCCCGTCGGCGATCACGGGTACCCCGTCCCGGGCCGCGCGCCGTGCACAGTGGTACACCGCGCTTGCCTGCGAGCGGCCCACGGCGACGGTTTCCTGGGTTATGCAGATGGACCCCGAGCCCATGCCCACCCGCAGACCGTCCGCACCGGACTCGATGAGGCCCTCGCACTGCTGCGGGGTGACGACGTTCCCCGCGACGATCTGCAGGTCCGGGTAGGTCTCGGCGGCCCACCGGAGCATGTCCACCTGGAACTTCGAATGCCCCTGCGCACTGTCCAGCACCACAACGTCTATGCCCGCATCGACCAGGGCTTCCAGCCGTTCCCTGTCTTCCGGGTGCGTGCTGACGGCAGCCCCCACCAGAAGCTGCTTGGAAGCGTCCTTGCTGGCCAGGGGGAAGTCCTGATTCTTCCGCAGGTCCGTCCGGCTCATCAGGCACACCAGGTTCCCCTCGTCGTCCACTATGGGGAGCTTGCCCTTCTTGCTCTCCTTGAGGATGCGGTTGCCTTCCTCCAACGAGATGCCGGCCGGCGCCGTCACCAGATCGGTGGTCATCACCTCCCGCAGCTTCCTGCTGCGGTCGGGCTCGAAGTCGATGTCCCGCGCGCTGACTATGCCCACCAGCTTCCCACCGACCTGACCGTTCTCGGTGATGGGGATGCCGCTGAAGCCATGCTTCTCCTTGATCTCGTCAACGTCGGAGATGCAATCCTCCGGCGAGAGCACAACGGGCTCCATGATGAACCCGTTCTCGAACCTCTTCGTTCTCCGGACCTCGGCGGCCTGCTCCTCGATGGTGTTGTTGTAGTGGATGATGCCGATGCCGCCGAGCAGGGCCATGCGGATGGCCATGTTTCCCTCGGTCACGGTGTCCATGGGCGAGCTGACCAGGGGCGTCATCAGGCTTATCTGCCGGGTCAGCTTCGTCTCCAGCGACATCTCGCCGAGCGCACATTTCACGTAGCCCGGCAGCAGGATGAAGTCGTCGTAGGTCAGACCCGTGTCGCTGAACAGCGTGGCGGCGTCAACTCCGTTACCTCGATCCATGTGGTCCTCCCGCTCGTCAGAAGAGAGTCCATGCGCTCGGAAAGCGAGAGTAAACCCGGACGGATGTGGCTCCGGGCGACCGAGGACCACCCCCGGTTGTCCTATTGTAAGGACACCTCGGCCCCGACGCAACACATTTCGCCGGAATCGGCGCCGCAGCCGCATTCCCTCAGCGCGGATGGCCCACCGGCATCAGGTACAGCGCGTCCAGTTCGGCGGGCAGCCCGAATGCCTCCGCGACCGCCTCGTCCCCGAACGCCCCGACGGCCACAGTGGCCAGGCCGAGCGCTTCAGCCTGCAGGTAGATGTTCTCGCCGATGTGACCGGCCTCCATGGCCACGTAGCGGATGCCCCTTTCGCCGTACCGGCCCGTGGTCCGTTCGTAACGCGCGGCCATCAGGATGTTGAGCGGCGCCTCAGCCAGGAACCGCTGCCCCAGAGCAGCAGCGGCGATCTGGCTGCGGGCATCCTGCCTGGAGCGCAACTCGACGGCATGTTGCTCCGGGACGTAACGGTACACGCCCGCCTCCATGCCCTCCACGGTCCCGTCTCCGATCGCCGCATAGAGGGTCATCGGATACGTGGCGCCCGCCGAAGGGGCCGCCCTCTTACGGCCGGCCGGACCGGTGATGCCCTGCGCGCACCAGAGCAACTGGCCGAACTGTGCCGTGGTGAGCGGCCGGTCGGCGAACCGGCGTCGGCTGCGTCGGCGGTGGATCGCTTCCTCGACAGACACGTCTCCCTTCAGTTCCGGCTCGGGCAACTCGATGGTCGCCACGGCTTCCCCTCCATCGCTATCGCACATGCAGAACGTCACAGCGACTACAGCAATCAGCAATGATGCCGTCGCCCAACGCATTTCCACACCCCCGTTCAGAGTTACGGCCGGCGCGTAGCCGGCTCAGTCAGACCGTCCGCGCTTCGGCGGGCCTGGACGGCTCCGGCACTTCCTCGGCCGGGAAAATCCCTCGCATCCTGCGCCGCTGCTCCTCCTCGAACGGGCCGGCCACCGCCAGATTCGCGGCGGACTCCACGAAGATCTCCTCGGCCACCTGGCGCAGGTCGGAGAGGCTGAGGGCCTCCTGTCGGCTGACGTATTGCTGCGGTGTGATGACCCGGTCCGCGCCGAGGAACAACTCCTGCTTCCCTATCCAGTCCGCCAGGCGGCCCGGGTGGTCGCAGAGCATGTCCATCCCGCAGCGCGCGCTCTCCTTGTAACGGTTCAGCTCCTCCTCGGTGAAGCCTTCCCCGACGGCCTCGCCCACAACCTGCAGCACGGCCTCGAGCGCCGCTATCAGGTTTTCCACACCCACCGACATGGAGATGCAGGAGGCTCCCACGTCCGAGAACGCGTGCACGTAACTGCCCACGTCGTACACCAGTCCCAGCTCCTCCCGCACCCGGTTGAACAGGCGGGAGGTGAGGCCGCCCCCCAGCAGGCGCCCGACGGCGCGCAACGCGTCGAAGCGCTCGTCGCCGAGCGGGTAGGCGTGATGGCAGAACAGCGCCTCAACCACCGGGAGGGCCTCGGTGCGGCGGTAGATCGAACGGGCCCGCTTGTGCTGGACCGCCGGCGGGACCAGTTCGGGCACCGGACCGGCAGATTTCATCTGGCCGAACAGGCGCTCCACCTCCGCCAGCACCCCATCGAAGTCGAACCCACCCGCCAGGCAAACCACCATGTTCCGGGGCGCGAAGAAGCGACGGTAGTGCGCCTGCACCAGGTCGCGGTCGAACCCCTGCAGTATCCGGGGCGTGCCAC
>JASFTU010000420.1:0-3301 GCA_050050635.1 Candidatus Brocadiaceae bacterium | reverse complement strand
AGCCGGTCTGCCTGGACAACATCGGCGGCCTCGTGGCCTATCCCCGCGGTGAGGGGGGGTTCTTCCTGAATCAGGTGCGATTCATGGAGGACGAGCCCCGCCCGGTCAACGCGCGCAAGAAGCTCAACGTCATGGGCACGCTGCTGCGCAACATGGGCGTGGGCTCCGGCACGAGCGTTGTGGCGATGCCGGGCCACAACGTCCGCTACGAGACGGTGAGCCTGCTCGACCATTGCAACCAGTACCTGAGCAACACCGAGGAGCGCCAGGGCTGGCTCGGCGAGGGTGAACATGACATGAGTCTGCTGCCGACCGGCGAGCGGCGGCTGAGGGACGACGTGCTTTACCACATCGTGGACTACGATACGGCGCCGGTGCCCGACTGCATCGTGCTGGGGGTCTGGAGGGCACCCCGGGGCCTGGAGCGCGAGGTGAAGGGCATCGACGTGGGGAGGAAGAGCGACATGCTGTTCTTCCTGCACACCGCACTGGTCCACCATCCGGTGAGTCCGGAGGAGGCCGAACGCGTCGGCGCCTCCCGCCACGCCTTCGAGCTGCCGGAGATCATGCGCTACGTGCTCCACTACGCCGACGGGCAGAGCGTGGAGATCCCGGTCATCCTGGGGAAGCACATCGGCCACTGGCTGAGGGCCGATCCGAAGCCTCTGCCGCAGGCTCAGGTCGCCGACACCGTCCGCGTGCCGGGACTGCAGGAGGTGGACCAGCGGCGACTGCGCTGGCTTGTCTACCAGATGAACGCCCGCCGGGACGTCGAGCTGCCGGAGCCGAAGGCCGAGGACGTCCGGGGCGTCCTCTACGGCATGCAGGTGAAGAACCCCCGGCCCGACGTTGAGATCAGGAGCATCGACGTGGTGCCCGGTGAAGGACAGCGCAGGGCAGTGCCCGCCGTGCTCGCCATCTCGCTGGGCAACGTGGCGCAGTGAGGTCCGGCGAGCGGGCGGCTCCGCCGGGGCGTGACCCGGCGCTCCCGCGCCCGCCTCAGCCCCCCGACGCGAACAGCGCGCTCCACGGGATTAACCACGGGTAGCCGGCGATGATGGCCAGGAATACCCCGGCAATCGCCGACGGCACCTCGCTGCCCCGGCCCGTAAGCCAGCGCGGAGCGGCGAAGACGACGATCCAGAGGACCTTGTAGATCACCTGAAGGATCAGGATGGGCGACATCACGAGCGGGAAGAACAACCCCGCAACCGACCCGAGCAGTATCGCCGTCCACTGAGCACCCAGGATCGTGCGAATCCCCTTGCTCTCGGGGAACTTGTTCTGGAACACCTTCCGCGCCGCTGGCTCGCCGCCCAGGAACGTCATCAGGGCGACGGGGGTCAGCACCAGGATGTTGAAGACGTACGGAATGTGCAGCAGAGTCATGGGCGGCGCTCCCCGCTCCGTATCCGAACCTACGGTAGCGCTTCTCCCGCCGCCCGGCAAGGGCTGGAAGGGCCTGTCCAGGACGCTCAGCTCGGCGATCTTGCTGAGGCGATGCGCCGCCGAAGCAGAGATCCGTCTCGCGCCTCTGCCGGGTCGGCCGGATGCCGATCCGCCTCGCTCCGGTGGACCTCCCGGGCAAGCTCCCACGGCGGGTTCAAGCTCGCGGCTTCCGTGGAATGGCGCGACTCGCCGGCACTCCGGTTGAAAGCCCTCCAGCCTTGCGCTACAACCCCGGCTCAAGAGGAGCTCTTGCGTGCGCAGGTTGGCCGGGAGCAACCCGGCCCGTCAGGGAGGGACAACGGCAAGGAGAACGGCATGCATGGCGTGCCCCACGAGCCCGACGCTCCGCGCCCGACGCTCTGGAGTCGGCGCCGGAAGCTGGTGCGACGGGGCTTCAAGGACCTGGAGTACCTGCCACGGTCGCATCCCGGTTGGGACGCCACCCTGGCCGCCCATGCGTCCTCGGCGCGTCGGCGCCTCGTCGGACGGGCCGATCTGAATCTCTGGGCCGCAATGCAGAACTGTGCCCCCAGTGGCCGGTACTCCGAGCTCGGCGAGGAGGCCATCGTGCTCTGGCACGGAACTACCCGGCGCCGGGCCGAGCGCATACGGGAGCACGGGCTGGCCCACAAACGCGGCGTCTGGGCCACTCTCGAGCCGCGCATAGCGCACCGCTTCAGCCGGGGACGGGGCGAGAACTACCGGGCCCGCCCGGCCACCATCGTGCTCGTGCTGGACCGGCGGGAAGCCCGTCCGGGCTCCGACTACGAGCTGGAGACCGACGAGGTCGCCCGCTTCCACCAGGACCTGCCGCCCGAGTGGATCGAGTTCATCCTGTGGGACGACGACGTCGAGTTCGTCGGAGCTCGCCCCGCCGACAGCCCCTCGCCGTGGGGGGCGGCACGGTTCAAGAAACGGGAGGGTGAGTGGGTGCCCCTCTCGAAGCCGCCCGTCCGCCTGGATGCCGAGCGCTCCTACTGCACACTCGCCGAATGGCTGGACCAGAGCGTGCGGCGGATCCTGGAGACCCTCGCCGCAGCGGCCGCCATCGAGGTGTTCTCGTCGCTCTACTCGACCATCGACCCCTGGGACGCACTCAGCCACGACGAGGTGTTCGCCGCCCTCGAGGGGCTGTGCGCCGAACCGCGAACCCGGCGTGGCCTGAAAACGTTCAGCCTACAGGCGAGCCCCTGAAGGAGCTCCACCGTCGCAGAGCGCAAGCCGGGAGCGGCGAGCAGACCAGGGCTCCGGAGCGGCTTGCGGCTGGCGAGGCGGGAACGCAGGACACGCCCAGGGATCCTACTGCCCCCGGTCCTTCCGTCTGCGGTACCGCAGGAGAAGCGGCACGGCACCCAGACCGAGCAGGGCCAGGGTGGATGGCTCCGGGATGACCTCGACTGTGCCCTCGCAACACCTGCAATAGCGGATGTCCTGGAAGTTCAGCTTGTCGCCGATGAACTGGACGCATCCCTGGCTGTTATCCACGTCCGATCCCGAGCCATCGCCCAGGGTCCAGAACGATATTCCGTAGAAGAGGGTGTCGTCGAAGTCGAAGACGGCCGATTGCTCCGGCCAGTCGGAGAAGAAGATGACGTTGCATCTCTGGATTCCCGAGGAGCCGATGAGGATGTTGCTCTGGTTGAGGTCCAGCTTGCTGCCCCACGGCACTCGGAAAATGCCGAGCGCATCCGCCGGACCATCGACTATTATGTTGGAGTTGGTGACCGCAAGATCGTTCCCGTCGGTCTCGAAGTCGATCACATTGAGCCCGCTTCTGAGCTTGACGTACAGGGTGGTCGGGCTCTCGACATCACCTGCCTCGATCTTGCCGCTCCATGGGGTCAGATCGATG
>JASFTU010000419.1:0-3311 GCA_050050635.1 Candidatus Brocadiaceae bacterium | reverse complement strand
ACGGGCCCGCCAGAAGAGCCCCCGGCCGAAGAGGAGCCGGGCGAACCTGAAGCCGAAGTACAGGAGCCGGCACGGGAGGAGTGACGTACGCGACCCCCTCCGGCTCCCATCCTCCCACATAAGGGGTACTTCGTGGAGACCGTGTTGTCGGTGCACCACCGGCGACACGGTCTTTGCTTTGCGTACGCGCAGCAGCCCGGCGTTGAACGAATGTACGTTGACTGTCTCGACCGCCTTGCTGTATAATGACGCAATAATCGTGATCATGTGTCCTCATCCTTATTGCGCTGCGTGACAGGACCCGGTTTTCCCACCGGGGACCTCCCACAATGGCTGCGAGCGCGGCGGAGGAGCCGCGTATGCAAGAAGAGCTAACCGAAGGCGCACCCAAGAGCATCGGCCAGTGCCGCATAGAGAAGAAGATCGGCGAGGGCGGCATGGGGAGCGTCTATCTGGGCCGACACAAGACCCTCGATATCCCTCGCGCCATCAAAGTCCTGCCCAAGCATATAGACCTGAAGGATCCCGAGTACAGCCAGCGTTTCTTCCGCGAAGCCCGCATAGCCGCCCACCTCCGTCACCCCAACATGGTCCAGGTCCACGAGTGTGGAGCGGAAGAGGGCTACTACTACCTGATCATGGACTACGTGGAAGGACCGACGTGCCGCGAACTGGTGGAGCAGCAGGGGAAGCTCGACTGGCGGGAGGCCGTCAGAGTTACGCGGCAGATCGGTGAGGGACTCAAGTACGCGGCCGACCAGGGCATCATCCATCGGGACGTCACACCGGGGAACATCATCATTGATTCCGACGGCACGGCCAAGATCACCGACCTGGGCCTGGCCAAGGAGACGGCTACCGACGCGACCGGGCTGACGCGGAGCGGCGCGAGCCTGGGCACGCCCTACTACATGAGCCCCGAGCAGATCAACAGCGCCCGCGACGTTGACTTCCGCACGGATATCTACTCGCTCGGCGCCACCCTCTACCACATGGTCTGCGGAACGGTGCCCTACACCGGCACCACCTTCGAGGTGATGACCAAGCAGGTCCGCGAGCCACTCCCCTCCCCCAAGAAGCACGTGCCCGACCTCCCCGACGACCTGTGCGACATCCTCCGCAAGATGATGGCCAAGTCGCCCGAGGATCGCTACAGCAACTATGATGCGCTCACCGAAGACCTGGAGAGCCTCCTGGACGGCAAACCGGTATCCGCTGCCGGGTTCAGAGATCAGAGCATGGTTGACGTCCAGGAGATGCCGGCCGGCGTCGAGGGGGAGCCGATAGACCGCGCGTTGGAGAAGACCCAGATTGCCAATCCTCCGGGGCGAGGCAACAGGCGCCTCTTGATCGCGCTTGTCGTCGTCGGCGTTCTGATCGCGCTGGCGATCGTGCTGTCTCTTACCCTCTGACCCTCTCCGGCGTACGCCCCCATGTGGTAAGGCAACTACGTCCGCGCCGGACATACGCCTCCCGGGGGGCAATCACCGGAAGATCATCCCCGCATAGCCCACCACGTACGAGCCGCGTCCCATCGGGGAGTCGGCGCTGGTTGCCCTGGCCACGAGGACACCCTCTTCGCCGCCCCGCGCAATGACGCTTGCCATCATGGCCGTCGCCGGCAGAACGCCGCACATGGTGATGCCCTCCTGCCGGCAGACTTTGTAGAGGCCGTCCGGGTCCAGCTTCTCCATCTCCCGCACGGCGACGGGATCGTTGCGGTTCACCACCTCCAGGGCTGATGCTCCGCTCTCGTGCGACATGTCACTGCTGGCCACGACCAGTGCGTCGTCTTCACCGCACGTCTCCAGCAACTCGGCCAGCGAACGTCCGAACTCCTTCAGGGCGTCCAGCCGTGCGGCCGCCGTGATGCAGACGACGGCGATCCTCAGGTCCGCTCTGTGATACTGGAGGAACGGCAGGACCACCTCACCGGAGTGTTCAGGCCCATGCGGCCTGGCATCGGTCGTAACCATGGACAGGCCGGAAAGCCCGTCGGTCAGCTCCTCGTGCAGCTCCACTCGCCCGAGCGGCGTTTGCCAGTCGCCTTCAGGCCAAAGGGCAAAAGCCGGGCTGGCGAACGAATGACTCGGGTTGAGCAACACCACCGTCTCGGGCATCCGGACGCGCGCAAAGGTGCGGCCGGCGACCTCGCCGCAGAACGTGTAGCCCGCGTGCGGGCTGAGCAAACCCAGAGCAGGTTCCTGCTCCTCTTCCTCGGGCGTGAACGAATCGATCGCCGACCTCAACGCATCGGCCTCTCCCGGATAGAACTGCCCTGCTACGACCGGTTTCCTGGACATCTTCGGCCCTCCCCTGGGTGTCTGTTCACTGGAAAGGATCGCGGCACTCCCCCGACGTGCAGCCCTGGAACGTCCCCTCCTCAGGTCGGGAACTCCTCGATGACCTCCGCGGCTCGCTGGAGCGCACGTCGGAGACGCGGGAGCATCTTCAGCGGGAACCTATCACGCATGAACTCCAATGACTCCGGCTCTCCGCGCCAGAAGGTCAGGATCACTTCCGCCTCCCGCGGCGTGCCCATCAGAACCACCCGTGAGCAGTACGGGTTGTCGGTGTCGAGCCGATCAACGCCGAGCTCATCAAGCTTCCGATCCATTCGGCCGATTCTCTGTTCGGTCTCCGCTTCCATGGCTCACCGCCCTTGAATGGTTCACACCGCCTATTGCCCGGCTCGCCGGACACATTCGCGACAGAAACTCTCGATCTGTTCGAAGTACGCAGCCCCTCCGACGGCGTATGTGTCGTTGTGGTCTGCGCCCTGAACAACGTACAGCTTCTTCGGCTCCGATGCAGCCGCAAAAACCGCTTTCCCCTGGGAGACGGGCACCACCCCGTCCTCCTCCCCGTGCACGACCAGGACAGGAACGTCCAGATCGCCGATCCGGCCGAGGTTATCGAAGTTGTTCCGCATCAGCGGCCAGACGGGAATGAGCGGGAACATGCTCCGTGCCATCGCCGGCGCGCTCTCGAACGCACCCTCGACTATCAGCCCGGCGACCCGGTGCAAAGTGGCCACCCGGAGGGCCACCGCGGCTCCCAGGGAGCGCCCGAAGCACACGATGCGCCCCGGCGCGACTCCCCTCTCCCCGGTCAGGTACCTCCACGCTGCTTCTCCGTCCGCGTAGAGGCCGTCCTCGCACGGTCTGCCCTGGCTCTGCCCGTAGCCCCGGTAGTCGAACAGCAGGGCCGCCAGACCCCTCCGAGCCAGCAGGTCCAGGTTCTCCGCTCTGTGGGTGATGTTACCCGCGTTCCCGTGGCACCACAGGACAACGGGACGTTCCCCGGATGCC
>JASFTU010000418.1:0-3317 GCA_050050635.1 Candidatus Brocadiaceae bacterium | reverse complement strand
TGCCGGCTCCACCAGGGGGATCTCCGGCACGCCGTGATGGATGAGCCGGATCTTCTCCGCGGGGGCGCCGTACACGTCCCGCAGGAAATCCACACCCCGCTCGCTCATCACCACCAGCATGTTGCTGAGGACGATCAGCTCGTCCATTACCTCTCGCTGGGACTCGCTCGGCTCCTGCAGGATCGTGTGGAGTGTGGTGATCACGGGGCAGCGCAGCTCCCGGAGCAGATCCAGCAGGTAGGCGCCGTCACGTCCCCCGAAGATGCCGAACTCGTGCTGGACGGACACCGCGCGCACGTTGCTGTAGTTGAGCGACTCGGCGGTGCGCACGTAGTCCGCGTTGTCGTGCTTGTTGACGGTCTGGTTGACCTCGTCGGGGTACTCCAGGCCACCGTCTGCCGGATCGTCTATCGCCACAACGACGGTCCGGAGGCGCCCCTCCGTGTTCCGGCGGACCGCGTCCACCAGATCGTTGGTGAACGTGCCGATTCCGCACTGCTTGGGCGGATAGGTCGCGATGAATGCTATGGCGTCGCTCAACTCGCTGTCCGGCACCGAACCATGCCCTCCTGCGGCTGCTCCGGGGCAACTCAAAGGAAGCACGTGCCCGTTCGGGGGCACAACTTCGATTATACTCCGACCCTGCCTGTCCTTCAAACCTGACCGGGCTCAGAGGGCCCCTGCCGGCGCTTCGTAGCCCTCACGGCCCATCAGGCCGTAGGTGTACCGCTTGCCCAGCTCCACGCCCGGCTGGTTGAACGTGTTGACGCCGTACAGACAGCCGCTGTAGCTGACCGCGTACTCGAACAGCATGAACAGCTCCCCCAGCGCGGAGGCTTCGACCGCCGGAATGCGCACCGTCAGGTTGGGCCTGTGCTTGTCCGTCAGGGCGCAACGCGTGGCGGCAAGCTCGGCGCCGAAAAGCCCCCCGAAGCCGTGATCCGCCAGGTAGGAAAGCTCCTCCTCGCTCTCTCCTTCGCAGATGGGCAGGTGCTCCTCGCCGGGCAAGAGGTCCTCCACTTCGATCAGCGTGATGACCTTGTCGAAGCCCCCGTCCTGGTAGAGCTGCATCACCGAGTGCTGATCGGTGACGCCCACGGCGGCCACCGGCGTGGGACCGACGAAGACGTCCTTCGCCTCCACCCCGTCGCGCTTGCCCAGGCTCTCGGCCCAGAGCTGGCAGTACCAGTCGCCCAATCGGCGCAGGGCGCTGCTGTAGGGCATCAGCACCGTGATGGGCTTGCCCGCACCGTAGAACAGGTAGAGAATGGCCGCGTAGAGGGCCGCCGGGTTCTCCTCGACGGAGTCGGCCCGACACCGGCTGTCCATGGCCGCCGCGCCGTCCAGCATCTCACTGATCGGGGTGCCGCCGACCGACGCGCTGAGCAGCCCCACCGCGCTGAGCACGCTGAACCGGCCGCCCACGTTGGGGGGGATGGGGAAGGTGGCGTAGCCGTCCTCCTCGGCGATCCGGCGCAGCAGGCTCTCCCCGGGATCCGGGCCGGTGGTGGCGACGATCCGGGAGCTCGGGTCCAGGCCCGCGCGGCGCAGGCGGTCGCGCACGTGCAGGAACTGGCTCATGGTCTCGGCGGTGGAGCCGGACTTGGTGATCACGTTGAAGGCCGTGGCGTCCAGCTCGCCGTCAATCAGTTCGAAGAATCCGGCCAGCAGCGCGGGGTCCACGTTGTCCAGCACGAAGATGCGGGGCGCACCACGGCGCGCCGGGTGGCCCTCCGGCAGCAGGTTGTGGAACGGATGGTTCAGCGCCGCGTGCACGGCGATGTTGCCCAGGGCCGAACCCCCGATGCCGAGCACGACGAAGTTCCTGCACCAGTCGCGCAGTTCCTCCGCCTTCTGCTCGATGCGCACCGCCAGGTCTCGCTCGTAGGGCAGCTCCATGAAGCCGATGTCCTCGCCGCGCCTGCGCTCGATCTCCTTGTGACAGATGGCGACGCGCTTCTTCAGGCCGTCCAGTTCGTTGCGGCTCAGGCCGTGCTCCTCTCCGATCGCCTCCTGGAAGACGTTCTCGACGCGCAACTCCAGACTGCCGGCCTCCTTCTCGGTCATCGCGTGCTCCCTCGCCTGCAGGATCGCAGAGGAAAGACGGTCACGGGGTCCCCTTCAGTTCCCATTATGCCGACTGGCTCGAGGGGTGCAACCGAACGGCCCCCGGGAGTTGAATCCGTGCCCGGCGCGGGGCTCCCCCCACTCCCACTGGCGCCGGGCGCCTGCGGGATGTATCATCCGTCGTGTTCACGCTTCCGTGCCCGCGAACGAGACATCCAAGGGAGCTCGACATGACCGAAGCGCGCGCCGAAGGACCGCAGCAGCCTGCCAACCTTCGTTGTGAATACCTGCGGAACCCGATGGGGATCGAGACGCCCCGACCCCGCCTCTCCTGGTGGGTGAGCGACGACCGGCGGGGAGCAGTGCAGTCGGCCTACCGGATCCTCGTTGCATCCGACCCCGAACTGCTGGAGGAGGGCCGGGGCGACGTCTGGGACAGCGGCAAAGTGGCCTCCGACCGCAGCATCCAGGTGGAGTACGACGGGCCGGAGCTTCGCTCCCGCCAGTGCTGCTGGTGGAAGCTGCGCACCTGGGACGCCGACGATACGCCGTCCCCGTGGAGCGAGGCCGCCCGGTGGGAGATGGGACTGCTTCGGGCGGAGGACTGGTCGGCCGAGTGGATCGGCATGCCCAGGGAGGAGGCGACCGAGGCCGCCACCTACCTGCGGAGGGCGTTCGAGCTGGACGGGCCGGTGGTTCGCGCGCGGGCCTACGCGACCGCGCTGGGGGTCTATGAGCTGCGGCTCAACGGGCAGAAGGTCGGCGACCACGTCTTCCCGCCCGGCTGGACCGACTACAAGAAGAGGGTGATGTACCAGACGTACGACGTGACGGAGATGCTGCGCGAGGGCGAGAACGCGCTCGGGGCGATCGTGGGGGATGGCTGGTACTGCGGCCGGCTCGGATGGGGTGAGAAGCCGGAGGAGGGCCGGTTCGGAGGGCGGCCGCCGCGGTTCCTGCTTCAGCTCGAAGTCGAGTTTGAGGACGGCACGAGTTGCCGCACCGTGACCGACGGATCGTGGCGCCGGTCGGCCGGGCCCATCCTGCGCTCGGACTTCTACGACGGGGAGCGCTACGACGCCCGCCTGGAGATGCCCGGGTGGGACGCGCCCGCCTACGCCGCCGACTGGCAGCCGGTGGCCGTCTTCGGGGACCCCGGGATCGTGCGCAACGCGCAGCAGGACCCGCCCATCCGCGTCACGGAGGAGTTCCAGCCGGTGTCCGTCGAGGAGGCCTCACCCGGCGTGCAC
>JASFTU010000417.1:0-3333 GCA_050050635.1 Candidatus Brocadiaceae bacterium | reverse complement strand
CGAATGTAGCTTCACCCTCTGCCGGCGCTCACGTCGAGGATCACCTGCACTTCCACGTCGGCGCCCATGGAGCGCGTCACCAGGCAGGCTGTCTCGGCTTTCCGCATCGCTTCTCTGGCGGCTTCCGTTTGATCCGCAGCCGCAACCACGATCCTGGGCCAGACCGTGAAAAGCGTGAAGGCCATGCCCTCCGGAGCCAGCTCGAGGCGCCCCTCGGACTCCGACTGGTAGGCTATGAGCTCGACGCCGGAGCGCTCCGCGAAGTAGAGGAACGTCAGCATGATGCAGGTCTCGACGCAGGCCACCATCATCTCCTCGGGCGACCAGACGCCCTCATGTCCCTTGAACTCCGGCGGCGTCGACACTTCTACGTCCGGCTTGCCGGAGGAGGAGAGGATCCCGCGCCGTTCCCCTGTCCAGCGCACTGCCGTGCGGTACCGGTAGTGTTTCGGTCTGGCCCTGACTTCAGACATCGCTCTCATCCTCCCCGGTACGAACAAGAACCCGCCCCGTTGCTACGGGGCGGGGCAGATTTCGGTTCGCCAGCTGTCCAGATGGGCGTATCACCCCGTGCCGAGAGAACTCTGATCGCCGACGATCAGCGCCCACTCTTTCCACAGGAACCACTGAGCGTTGCTGCTGAGGTACTCCAGCGTGTTCTCCAGCATCTCGTAGTGCTGGTTTTCCTCCCGGGACAGCCGCTCGAACAACTGCCGCGTCTCCTCGTCCTCGGCCCGCGCGGCCGACTCCCTGTAGAGGCTGTAGCTCTGGCTCTCCATCTCCATGGCCATGCGGATGGCCTCCTGTTCGTCCGAGCTGACTTCGACGGGCTCCTCTACGGTCTCACGCTTCTCCGCAAACAAGGTGCGTATCTCGTCACGCGGCATGGGGAGGTCGGCTACCTCCACTCCCAGCCCCTCGGAGACGTCCTCGACGACCTGGAGGTGACGCTTCTCGTCTTTGGCAAAGGATCTGAACATCTGCTCGCCGGCGGGCACGCTGCACTTGTCGGCGAGATCCGTGTAGAACTCGGCCCCATCTATTTCCAACTTACGCGCTCTCTGGATGGCATCCTCAAGACCTTCGGCCATTCTCTGAACCCCCGATAGCAATCAACTTACCCATAGTCGAGCCTACATCCAGCGGGAGTGCCTGTCAACGGCAGACGCCTGCAGGCGAAGGTCGATCAGCGGTAGCGGACGAGCAGGCAGGGGCCGGGGTAGAGGACCTCGATGCCGTGGTGCTCGGTGTCGGACAGCACGCGGACCTCGTTGGCGCCCGGGCGGAGCTGGTGGGGCGGGACTTCGGCGCGGGTGAAGACGACGTCATGGTAGGCGCGTCCGGACAGGACGTCGTAAGGGTGCCCGTTCAGGGCGAACGGTTCCTCCACCTCACCCCCGCCGCCGTCCCACACCTTCACCAGGAGCTGAGCCCGCTCGACGGGCGGCAGGTCTTCGGGCAGGCGGATGGTTGCCGTCTTCGGGTGGCCGGCGCGCGACCAGAACGGCGCAGGGGGCTGGCCGCATCCGTGGAGGACCACCCTCGGCCGACCATCACGGAACGTCAGTCCCCCCACCGGCTCAGAGGCGTACCGGAAGCCGTCCCTCAGATGCACCACGGCGCGTAGCGCCATGGGCTCCGCCTGGGTCGGGATCATCCGGGTATCCCAGCGCACGGTGAACGGCGGGCATTCCGCCGTTCCCACATGGTTCATGGGCTCGCGTTTGAAGGTGAAGCCGTGCCACTCACTCTCAGTCCCGTCGCCGTCGTCATCGAACCCCGTGTAACGGGCGTAGTAGTCCACCGACTGCACGGCGTCCAGGGACTCAGTCCGGCAGTCCAGCCGCACCGGAACGTCGTCTCCCAGGATGTCCGGTACGCTGACGCCGGCGGAGAAGCCGGTGAGTCCGACCTTCTGGAGGTCCGGGTGGTCGGGTTCCAGATATGCGCGGACGCAGGCGTTGTCGATGATGAAATGGCCCCAGAAGCTCTCGCCCCGGTCGCAGGCAAACTGGAAGGCGTTCGTCCCGGGCACCAGATGGGAGACAGTCAGGGCGACAACAGGATACGAGTAGGTGCAGTGGCCCTGTTCCGTTCCGGTCTCGGGGAGTTCGTACGGCCCGCGGCCGTTCAACCAGAAGCGCTTGCTGGCCGTGTGAGGGTGCCCACCCCAGAGTTCCAGGTACAGCTCGGCGGCCCTCAGACCGAACAGGTCCTCGTTCAGTGGGACGAGGAGCAGGCCGGGAGAACGCGTCTCTCGCCGTGTTCCGAAGTACCGATGGAGGGCTATCCGAGCGTCATTGACACGGAGGAACCGCCCTCCCGTGTCGGTCGCCTGGCCGTCCCTCTCCGCCCACTGCTCGCGGAAGAAACCGGTCCGCACCCGGCGCCCAGCAGCCCCCGCTCCCACTCGCCCCCCCGCGAACGTCACCAGCCAACCCAGTGCAACGACGCCCCACACGACGCACAACAGACAGCGCATTTGCTCCCCTCCCCGGTTTCGGCATCGGCTGACCGCACATGCGGGGCGGACCCCGAACGGGGCCAGCGCAGTGGACCGACCGCCCCGAACCGTACGCCAGTGTCCGCAATCATAGCGCGCCCGCGAAACCGGCCGCAACGATCAGGGACGCACATTCGGCCGCTCCCACGGTTTTTCTTCGGCACGCAGAATGTCGCAAACTGAAGCACCCATGGCGCAGCCCCGAAAACGGCCTGCGGCCAACGCACAGCCCCTCCTGGCCCCATCTGGGGTTCGGCAACAGCCCGGCATTGCGTTTGCAGAATGAAAGCCCGAAGAGGTGGAGTTTGCGTCCGCCGGGCAGCATCCGCTATCGTATTTTTTGGGGAGTTGCTCCCGCGCAGAATGTCGCAAGCCCTTGAACAATAACAAGAAGCGACTCACAAACTTCGCGAAGCGTTCGGCCACTTCTCGCTCTCGTTAGCCTATTCGCACGGTGAGCGTGCAAGGACCGAAAGGAGACGGCGGGTGAAAGCAGTCAGGAACGGCGCACTGTGGGCCGGCGGGCTCTGTTTCGGCCTGATGGGGGGCGTGACGGCCCTTCTGTTCGTGCTGACCGGCCTCGAACTCAGCCGCCGGATCGGCGGCGTCGCCTGGGCCCTTGGGCTGGTGCTGGTCGGTGGCGCCGTCTGCAGGCTGGCGGCCACGGAGGAAGCGCACGGAGTCTGAGGGCAGGGGCGGCATCCGCGGCCGGGTGGTGCGCTTTACTCAAGGTAGCCCAGCGCACGAAGGTGCTCCGTCACCTCCTCGCTGACTTCGTCGGACACCACCGCAAGGTCCGAGCGCGTCAGCCTGGGGCCGTAGGTCTCGTC
>JASFTU010000416.1:0-3339 GCA_050050635.1 Candidatus Brocadiaceae bacterium | reverse complement strand
CCGCAACATCATGGGGCTCTGGCTACTGCAGCAGGCGCGCGCCGTCTGGGAACGGACGGGGCGAAGCTACTCCTACCCCGAGCTCGTCAGCCTGGCAGAGGCAGCTCCGCCGGGGGGACCTCTGGTCGACCCGAACGACGAGGTCTTCACTGCGCCGGACGACATGGTCAAGGAGATCCGGAGCTTCTGCCGCGCCACGGGTCAGGAACTGCCGAAAGGCCCGCCCGCGGTGGTGCGCTGCATCCTGGAGAGCCTGGCGCTCTCCTACGGGTGCACGCTGGGCAGGCTCTCGTCGATCCTCGGGCGCACCTTCGACACAGTCCACGTGGTCGGGGGCGGCTCGCAGAACGCGTTGCTGAACCAGTTCACGGCGGACGCCACGGGGCTGCCGGTCTACGCCGGCCCGGTGGAGGCCACCGTCGCCGGCAACGTGCTTGTCCAGGCGCTGGCGACAGGGCGCGTCACCTCGCCGCAGGAGATCCGCCGGATCGTGAGGCAGTCCTTTCCCCTCGCCGAATACCAGCCTCGGGAGGCCGCCTACTGGGAGGACCGACGGGAAGAATACGAGAAGCTGCTCGGGCAGTTATATTGACCAGCGCCGCCGGGCCGTGGACGGCAGGGCGGGGCGTTTGAGCACAATGGCAGTGAAAGCGGGGAGGCAGGATGTACCCCTTGGAGCCGCTGAGAGTCTACGCGTTGGAGGAAGTGCGGCAGAAGGGCGACTGGGGCGCGCGAATGGACAGGATACTGGCCGCGGCCGGCCGCTCCCGGGCCGACATCCAATGGGTGACGGAAGAGAACATCCCCGGAGTGATGGGCGAGTTGGGGCGGCTCTGGCCGCCGGAGGAGTCGGCAAAGGGACTTCCCGTCCCACACCTTCGCCCGCTGGTGTTCACGCTCATCGAGCTGCGCGACGATCCGCCGGACCTGGAGCCCCTGCTTGAGCGCTGCCCGGAGGGGACGAGCAGAAACGAACTGGCCAAGCTGATGGGCCGCTTCCAGCTCGTCGCGCCGAGGCACCCGCGCGAGCGGGACAAGGAGCGGAACCAGGTCTGCTGGCCGACGTGGGACTTCGGGGCCATGCGCGGGTGCCCGCACGGATGCCTCTATTGCGGGGAGGGCCGAGGCGGCCGGTTCATCGCCGTCGGCGTGAACCTGGAGGAGTACATCGAGCAGGTCGTCGGCCCCACCATCGAGAAGTATCCCTGGCAGCGGTGCTTCCGGATGATCGGCTGGGGCTCCGACCTGGTGGCTTTCGAGCCCGAGAACGGCCTGTTCGACCTGTTCACCCGCAAACTGGCCGAGTACGAGGGCCGCTACGGCTACTTCCACACCGCCGGCGACAACCTGGACTGGGTCGCCGACCTGCCGCGGCGCGACCGGCTCATCGGCGTCTGGAGCCTGACCTGCGAGGCCGCGGCCCGCCGGATTGAGCCGGGCAGCGGGTCCGCCCTCGGTCGCATCGAGGCTGCCCGCAGGTGCGGCCAGGCCGGCCTGCCGGTCCGCTTCAAGTTCAAACCCATCGTCCCCGTGCGCGGCTGGCGCCGGGAGTACGCCCCGGTCATCCGTGCCGCTCTCACCCGCGCAAAGCCGGAATCGGTCGGCATGTGCATGCTCGCGTGGATGGACTACCAGGCACTGGCGGAGAGCATTGATCCGGACCTGCTCGATCCGAAGTTCGCCGACGCGGCGCGCGAAGCGGCCGGCGAGATGGAAGGGGCGCGGACCGGGCCGTTCCCGCACGACCTGCGCGCCGAGGTATACCGTTTCTTCATCACGGAGGCCCGGCGGCATGACGAGGAGGTACCGCTTTACGTCAGCACTGAGTCGCACGAGATGTGGGACGAGCTGGCGGATGAGTTGGGGCAGGACCCCAGCTCGTACGTCTGCGGGTGCAGCTCGGTAGCCCTGCCGGGCGGCCAGCTCGCGCTGAGCCAGGGGTGCCCCCGCTCGACATACCTGGACGCGGCCGGGGGCTGACCGCGCGACCTACAGCGCTCACTGGAAGAGGTGACCGTGAACCGTCGAGAGTTCCTCAGAAGGCCAGGCTGGCAAAGTTCACGGAAACCTTCCGGCGCCCTTTCCCGCTGGAGGTGCCCCCCTTCATGCGCTCCAGAAGGTACGCCGACCTGATCGCCAAACGGAAGCAACTGGCGGAGGAGCGGACCCATTATCCCGAGCCATACGATGCGGAACGCATCTACAACCTCAACCTGAAGGACCCGCTGGCCGGTTGATTCTCCGGATGCAGAGAGCGGACCGTGCAATGGGTCGCGGCGTTCCTGAGCCTGCTTGTAGTCGGGGCCGGAGGACCACTGGCCTGAACCGTCCGGGCGGACATCGCCGTAGGGGGATCAGGTCGGCAGGGGGCGGTGCCATTCGCGGTCGCGGCTGGTGACTATCGGCGGACTATGCATGCATGGGAAGGGACTGGCGAGATGGGCTTGAAAGTGGGGGTTGTCGGACTGAATTTCGGGAAGCGGTTTGCGCAGCTCTTCGATGCGCACCCCCTCTGCGACGAGGTCGTGCTCTGCGACCTTCGCGAGGAGAAGATCAAGGAGACCGTCGAGGAGCATGCCATCGCCGGCCGGACAGCATCGTCGCTGGAAGAGCTGCTGCGCATGGACGTGGACGCCGTGGCGCTGTTCACCCAGCGCTGGACGCACGGGCCGCAGGCCATCGAGGCGCTCAAGGCCGGCAAGCACGTCTACTCCGCCGTGCCTGCCGCCGTGACGGTGGAGGAGCTGGGCGAGCTGGTCGAGACCGTCGAAGAGACGGGGCTGACCTACTGCCTGGGCGAGACCAGCTTCTACCGCCCGCAGACCATCTGGTGCCGCCGCCGGTTCGCCGCCGGCGACTTCGGCGAGTTCGTCTACGGCGAGGGCCACTACCACCACAACATGTCGCACTGGTTCTACCTGCCCTTCTACGACGCCAACGGGCCGCAGTGGAAGAAGTTCGCCAGCGTCCCGCCCATGTGGTATCCCACCCACTCGGTCAGCCACGTGCTCGGCGTCACCTTCAGCCGCTTCACGAAGGTCTCGTGCTTCGGACGGGTCGACCGCCACGAGGACGGCCTCTTCGACCCGCAGCTGAGCTACTTCGACAACCCGTGGAGCAACCAGTCCGCGCTGTTCCAGACGGCCGATGGCGGCATGGCCAGGATCAATGAGTTCCGCCGCACGGCCGCCGGCGAGAGCCGCCAGAGCATCATCGGCACGCTCGGCGCCTACGAGGAGCAGTGCAACCCCCGCCGGGGCGAGGTGACGGTGCAGCAGCAGATGGACGGCGCCGAGGGTGAGGCGGAGGAGACCGCCCAGAGCGAGGCCGTCTGGACGG
>JASFTU010000415.1:0-3339 GCA_050050635.1 Candidatus Brocadiaceae bacterium | reverse complement strand
GAGTACCGCTTCAACGTGCGGGAAGGCGGGGAATACACCTGGTGGATCAGGCTCAACCCCTTCCAGATCAAGCACCGCTACGCCATGGACGGCGCCCGCCCGAAGGAACTGGAGGCTGTCGACGTGCGCGAGCGCATCAACGTGCTGACGAGCGGCATTGACGTGCGCTTCCTGGGCTGGGTGAAAGCAGCAAAGTTCCACCTCGACCCCGGGTCCCATTCACTCGTGCTTCAGGTGGAGGCCGGTCCCCGCGAGGCCCACGGCGGCATCGACTGCATGGCGCTGGTCAACTTCCCCTGGGCGCCGACCGGGACGGAGAAGCCTCGCCCCGGCGAGCGCGAGCCGGCCGGACCGGACACCTGGTTCCCCATCGTGCCCGACGACGACGAGTTCAGCGAGGAATCCATCACCGACGTAAGCCACCTGGTGCACAGGCCCGCGGGCAAGCACGGGTTCCTCCAGGCGCAGGGCGACCACTTCGTGTTCGCCGACAGGCCGGGGGAGCCGGTGAAGTTCTGGGGCATGTGCGCCGGCCCCGCCCAGACGCCCGAGCTGCAGCGACAGCAGGCGCGCTTCTACGTGAAGCACGGTATCAACATGATCCGCAAGCACACCGTGCAGGCGGAGATAGGACTGCTGCAGCGAGACCCCCGCACGGGCGAGCGGCGCTTCGATCCCGAGCGGCTGGATCGGTTTGACCGGTGGTTCTCCATCCTGAAGGAGCAGGGCATATACATGACCTGGTCGTGCTTTTATCCGCACCTCATCACCCGCGCCGACCGCTACCCCGCGGAGCTGTACGCGGAACTGCCCGACCGGGGAAAGGGCAAGAGCACCTCCGGGCTGGTCAACATGATGCCGCAGCTCCAGGACGCCGAGTGGGAGTGGCTTAAGGCCCTGCTGCTTCACAAAAACCCCTATACCGGTCTGCGCTACGTCGACGATCCGGCCCTGGCGATCGTGGAAGTGCACAACGAGGACTGCATCTTCTGGCACGCGCCGCTGAACGATTTGGCCGCCGGGGAGAAGTTCCCCCGCCACACCGCCATCCTCAAGCGGCGCTGGATGGAGTGGGTGAAGGAGCGGTACGGCGACGATGCCGCCCTGCGGCGCGCATGGGGGAACGGCATGCGGGAAGGCGACTCCGTCAGCAACCCGCGGATGGACGTCTACGGCGCGTGGCAGATGTCCGCCGAAGGGCCCGACTACGGCAGCCCCGTGGGCGTGGTGCCCGCCGAGAGGAAGCGGATGGGAGACTTCATCCGGTTCCTGGCGGAGATGCAGCGTTCCTATTACGAGCGACGACTGCAGCGCCTTCGCGACGTGGGCTACAGGGCCTGCGCGGTGAGCACGGCCTGGCGGGCAGGTGGGGCAGCGGCGGATCCGGCCAACATCTGGTGCGACTCGGCCATGGACCTGATCACGCGGCACAATTACTTCGGGGGCGGAGCCGGCGGACACGGCATCGCACCCGGCGAGGTCAGCAACGAGACCCATCTGGACCAGGTCGGCTCGCACCTGCTCTCGACCGGCTTCTACCAGGTGGAGGACAAGCCCTTCATCGTCACCGAATGGACCCAGAAGCCCCCGAACCAGTGGAAGGCGGAGGCCGCGCCGCTGTTCGCCTTCTACGGCCTGGGTCTGCAGGGATGGGACGCCTCCTACCACTTCGCCGGTCACCGGCCCCGGATGGGCGGCGGGTGGCCCAACCTGCGCTCCTACGTGACCGAGACGCCGCACTACATCGGTCAGTTCCCGGCCCTCGCCTTCGCCCTCTATAGGGGCCACTTCAAAGAGGCACCCCTCGCGGCAGCCCGTCGGCTCGGACTGAACGAGGTATTCCAGGGCATCGACGCCCTCAGCCAGGACTTCACCGGGGGAGGCTACGACCAGAAGGAGCTGACCGGCAGCCTGGCCACGCCGAAGGAAGTGCTGGGCATCGGGCGCGTGACCGTGAAGATCGGCCCTGACGTCGGCCCTTCCTCGAAGGCAGACTGGGCCCGATACCGGGACCGGGCCCGCAGCCTGGTCAGCAGCATGACCGGCCAGTTGACCTGGGATCAGGCCACGGAGGTCGTGGCCATCCACACGACGCGGACGCAGGGGATCGTCGGGTTCGCGGGAGGCCGCCGGTACGAGCTGCCCGGTGCGGACGTGAGCATCGAGACGCCCTTCGTCAGCCTGCTGTTCACTCCCCTGGACGATCAGCCACTGGAGGAATCCGAACACATCCTGATTACGGCCATGGCACGCGACAGGCAGACCGGAGCGGAGTACAACGCCGACGGCACCCGGTTGCTGGACGTTGGCAAGCCGCCGCTGCTGATGGAGCCCGTGCAGGCCGAGATCATCCTGAAGGGGAAGCCGATCCGGTCGGTGCGGCCCGCCGACATCTACGGCGTCCCCCGAGATGAACAGGTGGAGCGGGAGGGCAATACCTTCCGCATCGACGGCCGCTACCGGGCCTACTACTACGAGGTCAAGCGTTGAAAGGGGCGCCGCATGTACGTGCTGGGCGTGAACGGCAGTGGCCGCGCCGACGGCAATACCGCCGTGCTGGTGGCGGCCGTCCTGGAGGGTGCCGAGGCAGCCGGAGCGAGTACCGGCCTGCTGCAACTGGCGCAGATGCAGTTCCAGGGCTGCGACGGCTGTCAGCGCTGCAAAGAGAGCCATCGGTGCGCCGTGCGGGACGACATGGACCGCTTCTACGAGCTGGCCGCGGAGGCCGACGTGCTCGTGCCGGGGTCCCCGATCTACCTGGACCACGTGACCGGCCAGATGAAGTCTTTCATCGATCGCCTGTACTGCTATCTGGGTCCGAAGCTGGAGAACCACTACCCCAACCCGGCCGCTCGGGCGGTGCCCTGTATCACCTACGGTGCAGGCGGCGATGAGACCTATGATGGGGTGCTGGAGTGGATGAGCGGGCGGCTCAGCGGTTACTTCGGCATACCAACGATCGGGACGTTCGCCTTGCCGGGGGCCGGTTTCCGACCGGTGGTCGGGGAGGAGCACCCGATCATCCGGCATGCGCGGGCCTTCGGGGAATCGCTGCTCGAACGGGGGCGTGGGTGAGCTTTTGCTATCAGGTGCCATGACCTACAATGGCTCCGGGGCAGTGGTGCGAACTCGCCATGGAGGGAGAGACCGTGGAAGGGCTGGAGCTGAGGGCACGTGAGCTGCTGCGGCAGTTCAAAGGCGATTCCTACCGTTTCGGACTCGGCGCCATCGAGCAGGCGGGAGAGCTGGGCACGCGCATCGGCGAGAGGTTTCTCCTGGTGCGCGGCCGCTCCTGCGAGGGGAACGGGATGCTTGAGGGCCTGAAGGCCGCCTTCGTGC
>JASFTU010000414.1:0-3386 GCA_050050635.1 Candidatus Brocadiaceae bacterium | reverse complement strand
ACTCTTGGCCCATATCGTGTTCCCTCAATCAGATGTGGACGCGGCGTGCCGGCCGTGCAGTCCCTTCGCGCGATCGAGAGGGCACAGTCCCCGGCGCTCTCAGTGTACACTGCGGGCCTCGCTCGTCGAAACCCGCCATGAACCCGGCCCGTGAACGGGGCGAACGAAGCGGCAAGCCGAGGGCCCGAACTCCTGTCCGTTGCTGTCCACCCATGTCGTCTCGTGGCCAGACAGGCCCGAAAACGGGCGCGGCGGGTGGCCCTCCTCCGCGCAAGGCTTCGGAGGGTAAAAGTCAGAAGTTTTGCCGCGTGGCCCTGCTCCGCGCGAGGCTACGGAGCGCAAGCCACAATAGGGCACTCCTGGCGGGTCCTGTAGGGCGGAGAAGCGAGGGCAGAAAGGAGAGCAGGAGACCGCAGGGCTCCGCCCTGCTCTGTCCGGCCGGGGGCGGGACCGGAGCGGGCGGCGGGATTTCCTTCTCCCGCATGCGCGGGATCAGGACAGGCTCACCTCGCCACGAATCAACGCCAGCTTGTTCTCCCGGCGCATGCCCACCCGCGACGTCCAGCTTGGGAAGGGACATCGCCCCAGAACCGGTCCGGCTAGAGGCGCCCTGCCTGTGCGGTGCCTTCGCGGTCCTTACGGCTCGAGGATGAAACTCCGGGTCTCACCGGCTTTGGCCTCGAAGCGGATCTGCCGGGTCTCCTCGGCCACGATGTCCCCGCTGAGGGCCTCAGCCACCCGGCAGGGCCGTGGCAACGTGATCCGCTTGTCGCCGCCGGTGATGCAGTGGAGGGCGACAAACCGGTCGTTCGCCATCAGCTGGTCGCCGCTGCGTGAGTAGACATGCACGCCCGAGTGCTCGATCATATTCCGGTATAGCTGCCAGGGGACTTGCGGCGCTCCGACCCAGATGGACCGAAACCCATCCTCGTTCTTGACCGCCATTGCGGTGCGGTCTGAGTCCTCCAGCTTCGCAACTCGTTCCGCCCCGGGATCATCGCACCAGAAGACAGCAGGCAAGTCCAGGCTGTCGAGTTCCGGCTCGTAGCGTTCCTCATCGAGCGGCTCCCAGTTGTTGTTGGGCCTCGGGACCGTGCGGGATCCGAAGCTGCATGTGCCGTCTAACTCGCGGAAGAAGGGGTGGTCTCCCGGGACCGGGCCCACTTGCACCGGCCCGATGCGATGCTCGACATTCAGCCGGAACCCCGTGAGAGCCTGGATATTTGCCAGGTCCGCCCCGCTCTCATCCATGCATCCCGGCGCATAGAGCCAGATCGCAGTTGCCCCGTCCTCTGCGAGCTTCGCGCGGATCGCCTCACGTAGCTTCCCGGGCACGTAGAACGCATTAGGGAAGATGTAGACGGCGTAAGCCCGGTCGATACCTTCGAAGTCCTCCAGGGCGTAGTCGTCCACGGGCACGCCGCTTCGCGCAAGCGAACGCTGCACCGTGCCCCGATCGAAGAGCCCGTCCAGCACAGATCCCCGGGGCAGATGGGGATCGAGGTAGTCAGCGGCGACCAGGGCTACACGCGCAACAGAGCGGGCTCCAGCCCCGGCGACATCGTCCACCACCCTCTTGAGGCGCCCAATCGACGCCTTGATCTCCGGTGCATCGAACCAGAAACGTCCCCATGTGAGGGTGCCGTGACAAACCACCGGAAACATCCAGCCCGGACCACCCTCGTTCCAGTAGAGGTAGGAGTTGCGGGCAACCGAATACGCCACGTCGCGCTCCAGGAGCTGAAGGGTATCCCACATACTGTCCGCCACACGGTGCGGCCCCGGCCAGATGGACCCGATGCCAAGGGGGTCGCCTCCGGTCTTGGGCAACAGATGCGTGCCAGTGTCGATCTGGCAAATGTGTAACTTGCCGCGTGCCCTGTAAGTGGCCTTGGCGTAACCGTTGATATGCAGTATCTTGCGGTCCTGGTAGATGTAGGGTCCGTGGTGGACATCAACCCACGGAGAGAGCAGCATCATATCGCTGCAGGCCGCACGTGACAGGCAGGTCAGCGTCGGCTCCTCTGACGCCTCCTTGATGGCCCTGCATTGCCCGATGATAAACTGCTCACGCGCCTCGTGGAGGCACGCCTCGTAGTCGAACACCCAGGGGTCCTTCTCGCCAAACCGCAACGGTTCCATCTCGCTGCGAAGGCGGCGGGCCTCCTCGGGGATTGCCGCCGTCTCGAAGTCCAGGTCGTTCCGGCCCCAGGCCCTGCGAAGCAGATCAGCATCGTCGCCGTACTTCTCCCGCAGCCAGGTGCGGAAGTGTCGGACCATCGGCTCGGAGTAGTCGTCCAGCGGCGGGTGATTTCGGCTCGTCGGTGTGTGCCACTCGTTGCTGTACTGGATGGGATTATAGCCTATGATGTTGTCCGCAAACCGGGAATCCTGGTAGTGCCTGACGAACCGCCGCAGGGCCTCGCAGCTGTCTCGAAGCCAGGGCTCTGAGGCAAAACTGGGGATGCGCAGCCGGTCGCCGTTCGAGAGCAAGGGTAACTGGTCCTCGTGCCTCACGTTCCACTTGTAGGGTGAGCCGCCCGCGCAGCCGACATAGAGGATGAGCTTGATGTCCGGCTTGCGGCGAACGATCCGCTCGATGTGCCGGTCGTATGGGGCGTAGTCGTACTCATCCTCCCCATCCCAGCAGAGCGTGCAGTCCGCGTCCATATCGGTCAGGTAAACGTCAATGTCGGCATCGAGATACTGGTCCAGCTTCTCGGGCGCCAGTTCCCCTGGCAGGGAGAGCCGTCCCCACATGCGGGACTGGCGTTCGTCGTTGACGAAGACTTCGACTGACCCGTCAACCGTCCGCAGCTCGGCTCTCACAAGGAGATCTCCCATCCTTCGAGGAGCGCTTCGCCCATCTCGGTGCTCCAGCGTGCGGGCTGTGTTCACCGGCATTCTAAGAGAGCTGCCGCCGCGCGCAAGCCCCCCGCTTCATCCAGGTCCTGATCCGTTGTTTCACCCGGATCTTGCCGCCGTACGGCGCCTCTGCGCCCCCAACTCCCGTTTCGGCGACGCTCAAGGCCCTGAGTAAGTCGAAGGGCTGTCCGGTGCTGGCGTCCCGTGGCCAGACAAGCGGGAAAATGGGCGAGGCGGGAGGCGCTCCTTCGCGCAAGGCTTCGGAGGGTGAAAGTCAGAAGTCTCGCCCCGTGGCCCTCCTCCGCGCGAGGCTACGGAGCGCAGGCCGCCATAGGGCGCTTCTGGCGGTGGCGGACATCCCGAAGGAGGACGAGCCCCTCGACATTGCTCGGGACAGGCGTGGTCCCGCGCATGCGGGATCGACCTGCACGCCCCGTGGGCTCCATAGTCGCGCATCGCGCGACGAAGGAGGCTGCGCCACACCCCCGTTCGATGGACTCAGGGCAGGTCCCTCGACCTCA
>JASFTU010000413.1:0-3401 GCA_050050635.1 Candidatus Brocadiaceae bacterium | reverse complement strand
CCGGGTCGCCGTCCACCGCCCAGACCACCGAGGCGCCGGCGTCGGCGGCGAAGAAGGCGAACGTCCCCAGCCCCGTTCCCACGTCGAGTACGCGGTCGCCGGGTTGGACGGCGCGCTGGATGGCCCGGCGGAACGCCTCGATGCGCTCGCGGTCTCCCAGCAGGTCTCGGTAGTACTTGACCGAGGAGGTCACCCCAGGAGCCCCTCCGCGCGGAACCGCTCGACCGCCTCCCGCACGTCCGAGAGGATTGCCCTTCCCTCGACCGCGGGCTCGAACGCCTCGCCCACGGCCGCGGCGATCTCCTCGAGCGTCGCGTCGCCGGTCATGTGCGTCCAGACGAGCGCCGCCGTCAGGTTCAGCGCGTGGAGCCTGTCGGCGGCCGGATCGAAGAGCACCCACTCTTCATCCAGCGGCCGGAACACGACGTCGTCGCGTGCCCGCGGTCGGTCGGGAGAATCGGAACCAGTCATGGATTAGAGAAGATCGCGGGCGGCCGTCGCGTCTGGCAACCTCAGGTCGGCCGTCCGGCGAGCTTCCTGATGGCCCGGCCCACGTGCCGGACGCGGGCCCGGGCCGTTCCCAGGTCCGGCCACCGCCACGCCAGGTACCGCGCCGGCGGCCAGAGGGCATCTTTCACCATCCGGCCCCACGACGCCCGGTCCGCGAGCACCATGCGGCGACGGATCCGGGCCGGGGTGATCTCTCGCCACTCACGCTCGCTTGCCATGGCGGCAAGGAGCAGCCAGCTCTCGACCCGGCACAGGCGGCGGAGGCGGCTCCCCCTCCGGTCGTCCGGCGGCGCGCCGACGCCCGGCAACGGCGTGGCCGCCAGATCCCGGACGATCGCCTCGTGCACGGCCCGCGCGGCACGTAGCACGCCGAGCGCGCTCGCCGCCTGCTCGAGGATCCATCCCCCCGCCTGGCCGATTCCGTCAAGCACCAGCGCGAAGTCGAGTATGCCGCGTGGGTGCAGCAGATCGTGGTGCACGAGATGGTGAACAAGAAGGGCCAGGTGGTGCTCGGCGCCCGGACAGGGCAGTCCGTTCGCTTCGCCCAGTCCCTCCCAGAACCCTGGAGGAACGCCGAGCGTGGGCCGGGCAATGATCCGCTCTACCGGCTCGAGGCCCCAGTGTAGGTCCACGGTGACCCGGGCGAGCTCGGACTCGTCGGATGCGCCCTCGAGCACGAGTCCAGGCCGCAGCAGCGGGGGGCCGCTCTGCTGCCCGATGGGCAGCGGCAAGAACCCGAGCGCCTGGAGCACCTCGACCGCTGCACTCGCGTGCGCTACGGGTGTGTGGAGGTCCAAATCCGCCATTTCGCGGTCGCCAGGGCGGTAGTGCGGGCCGATCAGAGTGATGCCGCGCACGAACGCGTGCGGGATGTCTGCACCCTCGAACGCCGCCGAGATCTCGCGCGCGGACTTCCGGAGTGTGTCTTCGTAGAACCGTCTGACCCTGGCGGCGTCCCGAAGGGCAACGTCACCCTCGTCCCCGAGACCGTGCCGCACCGCCAGCCCCTCGAGCCCGAAGCGCCGCGCCAGGTCCAGCCCTCCCCTGCGGCCATCCAGCCCGAGTGTCGTGGCGGCGCGGCAGAGGGCTTCGACGAAGGCCGCCTCGATGCGTTCGCTCACGCGAGGCGTGCGGTCAAGGCGTCTACGGCCTCGGCAGCCGAGCCGAACCGCACCTCCAGAGGGGCTGCGCTCTCCACCACCTTGGAGAGCGTTCGGAAGCTGGCGGTGCGATTGAGGCCGCTAGCCATGAGGGAATGCGCCAGCGCGTTGAGCGCATCCCGCCGCGGCACCTCGTGGACCTCGGCGGGCACGCCGGCTTCGAAGCGTGCAATCACCAGGGCCACAACAGCCGCCGGCTCGGCCCATCCAGCGGCGTCACCGGCGTCCCACCAGGCGGTGCAGCTCCCCTCCAGCCAGAACGGTGTGGAAGCAAGCGGGATGCCGGCCGCCCGCAGGAACGTCGGGTCCAGCTTGAACAGCCGCCTGAAGGCGTGGGCGCGCCCCTGCACGTCGAGCATCACGACGTCGTCCCCCAGAGCAGGGGCGCCTCGCCGGCACCAGGAGAACGCCAGGCTCGACTTGCCCGCGCCGGCGCGCCCCAGGAACAGCACGGCGCCACGCGGGGTCACCACCCCTCCCGCATGGACGTGCGCGTGCTCGCGATGCTCGTGCAGGAAGGCTTCGGTGAGGGCGAACTCGACGGTCATCGCCAGCTCCACGGCGTCGTCGAACCGTGACCGCTTGCCGTCGGCGGCGGTGAAGACGAAGCCTCCATCCTCCTCGGTTACGCGGAACTGCGGGGGGTCCCGGTCGCCGAGGGGCTGGGCGTCGGCGCACGCGGGGAAGAGGCGGGCCAGCTGGTCGACCAACGACGGCGCCTCCACCGCCAGCGCCAGTCGGCGCCCGCAGACCTCGAAGACGAGGTGGGGCGCGTCGCTCATCGGGTCCCTAGGGGCGACCGGCGCCCGACGGCGCCACCGGTGATGGCAGACACGGGCGTAGGCCTCGGAATCGGGAGGGCCGCATCACGGCCGGTCGCGTTCAGTCACCTGGGAAGCGCGAGACTGAGCCCGACGGTGGCGCCCCTGGGTTGCGCCTCCAAGCCCAAGACCATGAACAGGTGCTTGTGCAGCCGGAACAGGGCGCCGCCCAGCAGGTTGATGCGGGCGCCGGTGCCCTCGGGGTCGGCCACCCAGTAGAAGCCGAGGTCGCCGCGCTCCTGGGCTTCGTCCCAGTACTCCCGGTAGTGCTTCTCGTCGGTATAGCCCGCCCCAGCATAGAGGCCCAGCTCGGGGGTGATCGCGAACACCAGGGCGAGATTCACGGAGAGATACGCGCTCTTCTCGGTACCCAGCTCGTCCGCCCAAAGGATCTCCGCTTCCTGCGCGGTGACGCCGGGAATCAGATACGGGTCGTTCCCGGGGGAGTCGGTCGAAAACTTGACATCCGCGTAGAGTCCTGCGCCTCCGAGCACGCCGGAGGAGAGCGCCACGGCGGAGATACCAGAGTACACGTTGGGAACGTTCACCACGTAGCCGAGCCCGAAGAACGTCGCATTTCGGAAGTCGGGATACACCGCATCCTGCTGGGCCTGGAGCCCCTGGCCCGAGAGCGCCGCGGCGAGAAGGGCAGGTGCGGTCAGGGAGACCCGCGCGGCTCTGGTCACGTCGAACTCCTTGCGTGACAGGAAGTTCCGGAGACCACTGCGGCCCGGCTTGCCGGCCGGACCGCTGGCCGGTCGTGTGGCTCAGAGTCTAACCGCGGGGCGCGCCGGCTCACAAGCCCCGCAGAGGCTTGCGCACGCACCACTGCGATTCTAGTGTGTCGTGAAGAGGGGATTCGCCTAATGACGAACCGTATCCTGTCCACACGGCCGGGCGTTCTGTGGTG
>JASFTU010000412.1:0-3405 GCA_050050635.1 Candidatus Brocadiaceae bacterium | reverse complement strand
GAGCCACGCGATCTGCTCGGCGATCGAGCGGACGCGCTCCTCATCGAGCGGCTTGCCGGGCGCGGCGAGCACGTTGGTGCCCACCTTGACGACGATCCGCCCGGCCGAACAGACGTGCTTCTCTCTGAGCTGCTGTGCTAAATCCATGGACCGCTCCCGGGCCGGAAGGGAGTACAGAGTGTAGCGAATGACAGTGAAGTCATCAAGCCGTGCAGCCGGACGCTCAGCGGGTGCGCAGCTCCTTACTCAGGCGCTTCACGCGCGCGGCGAGCCCGGGACCGTCCAGCTCGCAGCGGGCGAGCTGCCGCTCCCTGGTGGCATGGGATATGACTTCCATGGGCACGCCGGCAAGGCGCACGTGGTTCGTGGACACCCCCTCCTCGGCCAGGGCTTCCAGAACCGCCGAACCGAACCCGCCCCGGACCCGGTGGTCCTCGGCCAGCAGCACGAGAGGATGGTCGCCGACCGCCGCGCAGATCGTCTCACGGTCCAGCGGCGCGGCAAAGCGTGCGTTGATCACGCCCACTGAGAGGCCCTCCTCATTCAGCAGCCGGGCGGCTCGCAGGGCACGCTGCACGATCGCACCGTAGGCGACGATGACGCCGTCGCTGCCCTCCAGGCATACCTCCGCCCGGCCCACCTCCAGGGGAGCATCCCGGTCCGAGGCGGGACACGGCAGCGCCTGCGGCGCGCTCTCCCGCGGGTAACGAATGGCCGCGGGCCCCTCCAGCCCGACTGCCAGCCGAAGCATCGCCTCCAGCTCATGCCCGTCCTTCGGTGCCATGACGACGAAACCCGGCATGCTCCGGCAGTAGCTGATGTCGTTCAGTCCGTGATGGGTGGGCCCGTCCGCGCCCACCAGTCCGGCCCTGTCGATGCAGAACACGGCGTGCGAGCCCTGAAGGGCGATGTCGTGGTAGAGCTGGTCGAAGGCACGCTGGAGAAAGGTGGAGTACACGGCGAAGACCGGTTGGACGCCGGCGGCGGACAGGCCGTTGGCGAGGCCGGTGGCGTGCTGTTCGCAGATGCCGACGTTGTGGAATCTCTCCGGAAACCGCTCCTCGAACTCCGTCAGCGCCGTCCCGTCGGGCATGGCGGCCGTGATGGCGACGATTTCCGGGTTCTGCTCCGCAAGCTCGCAGATTGCCCTTCCGAACACCCGGGAGTAGGAGTCGCCGGCGGCCGTCTCCTCGCTCCGCAGCGTGCCGTTGGCGAACTCGAACCTCTTGCTGCTGTGGAATTTCGTCGGATCCTGGCTCGCCGGTCGGAAGCCGTGCCCCTTCTCGGTGACGGCGTGCAGCAGAACCGGGCCCTCCACCCGCCGCAGGTCGTGAAAGGCATCGACCAGTTCGCGGATATTGTGGCCGTCCACGGGGCCGTAGTAATGGAAGCCGAGCTCGACGAACAACCCGCCGGGCGTGAGTGCCGTCTGCAGACCGTCCCTCAGCCGGGCCAGGGCTCTGTCGAACCTCTCCCCGACCAGGGGTATCTGCGGGACGATCTCCTGCAGCTCGCGCCGGATGTCCACAAAGGGCGGACTGGAACGCAGCTTCCGCAGATAGTGCGCCACGGCGCCGACGGTTCGCGAGATGCTCATCCTGTTGTCGTTCAGCACGACCATCAGGTTCAGGCCCAGAGCACCCGCGTGGTTCAGGGCCTCGAAGGCCATGCCACTGGCGATCGCCCCGTCGCCGATCACCGTCACCACCCGCCGGTCCCTGGCGAGGATGCTGTCGGCGCACGCCATCCCCAGGGCGGCGCTTATGCTGGTGGCCGTGTGGCCGAACGTGAAGGTGTCGTATTCGCTC
This sequence comes from Candidatus Brocadiaceae bacterium, assembly GCA_050050635.1. Classification (GTDB taxonomy): domain Bacteria; phylum Planctomycetota; class Brocadiia; order SM23-32; family SM23-32; genus JASFTU01. The sequence goes on along the minus strand of JASFTU010000412.1, from coordinate 1,597 downwards.
TCAGCCCGGTTGGCGAAGCCGCTTATCCCCCCCTCCTGGCGGAGTGTGGGGAACTCGTCACGACGCCCGCAGATGATCTTGTGCGTGTAGGCCTGGTGCCCGCAGTCCCATATGAGGCGATCGGTCGCGAAGTCGAAGCAGTAGTGCAGTGCAAGGGTCAGCTCCACCACGCCGAGGTTGCTGGCCAGATGACCGCGGTTCTTCGCGATCACCTCGATGATCAGTTCGCGGATCTCCCCGGCCAGCCGGTCAAGCTGCTCGCAGTTCAGCTCCCGCAGATCCTCGGGATCGTTGACCGAGTCCAGGATGCGCCCCATGATCTTCTGCCGAATCGGAGTAATCGCAGTGCCGCCGGGCCTTCAGCTTTCGGCCTCCACCAGCCGGCGTTGGAGCTCCTTCACGACCGCATGGAGGGCGTTCTCGAGCGTGTCCGCGATCTCGCACCCTGCGGCATGTTTGTGCCCCCCGCCGCCGAACACGCCCGCCACCTCGCAGACATCCACCTTCGCGCGGCTGCGCATGCTGACCTTGATGTAACCGCAGCCCGGCATCTCCTTCAGCAACGCCGACGCCTCGACGCCCTGGATGGAGATGGGAATCTCGGCAAACCCCTCAGTGTCCACCGGTCCCAGCCTGGTCTGTTCGAACATGTCCTCGGTGATCTGCATCGTCGCCACGCTGCCGTCACAGTGGAACTGGAGCGTACCCAGCGCCAGTTGCCTGAGTCGCACCTGAGCGGGAGACGGCGACATGAACAGCTTCCGCACCAGCACGTGCGGCCGGGCGCCCGCATTCACGCATTCCGCACAGACCTCCAGTGCAGCCGCCGTGGTGTCCTCGTGTGCGAACTGACCCGTGTCGCTCACCACGGCAGCAAACAGGCAGTCCGCGATCTCGCGAGTGATCGGTACCCCGACGGTCGCAAACAAGCGACGGACCATCTCACCGCAGGAACTGGCGTCTTTGTCCACGTAGTTCAGGTCGCCGAAGAACGTGTTGGAGTCGTGGTGGTCCAGGTTGATCATGCACGCCCGCCCGGTCAGGCGCTCCCGGAGCTCTCCCACACGTTCAAAGTTGCCACAGTCAACCACGAGCAGGTTGTACCGATCGGGCAGGCCGTCGGACGTGCACGGCCTGCCATCCATCCCGGGCAGGAAGTCGAACATGGAAGGGACGGGCGGCTGGAGGACGAGCCGGCTGTCTACCCCGACCCGCCGCAGCGCATGCCCTATGGCCAGAGCCGAACCGATCCCGTCCCCGTCCAGGCGGACGTGGGAGGTGACCACCGCCGGCAAACCGTCGGTGAGCCTTTGCCAGATGGCGCGATGGATATCGGGCTCGGTCAATTCCGTCTCCATGCCAGGAAGAAGCTCCGCAGAAGGGCGACGGCTCAAGGTACGGTGACCACGGGTTCCTGTCCGCGTTCGGCGCCCGGCGTCGGACCGAATCGCACCCACCTGCCGCGACCGCAACAGTAGTTCAGGATGCCCACGAGGCCCTCGGTGCGGCGACCCATTTCGTCCTGTGCTCCGGTCGGCGTCACGCGCTGCCGAGCCGGGACAGGAGCCGGAGCAAACTGAGGTGCCAGGATGCCCGC
>JASFTU010000411.1:0-3406 GCA_050050635.1 Candidatus Brocadiaceae bacterium | reverse complement strand
GCGTTCCTCGCCGATGCGCGCTCCCGCGCCGAGCGCTGGCAGGTCGCCGACAGGGCTCGTTTCGTTCAGCTCGATGCGAGCGAATACGAACCCGACGAGGGGCCGTTCGACGTGGCGGGGTGCATGGGGGCGACCATGTGCTTCGGCGGGTTCGGCCCGACGCTCCGCCGCATGAAGTCCTTTGTCGGCACCAACGGTGCGCTCGTCGTGGCGGAGGCGTTCTTCACGCAGGAGGATGTCCCCGAAGAGCTGAGGGACTACGAGGGCGACCTCCACACCGAGCCGGAGCTGTTCGACATCGCCCGCGGCGAAGGGCTGGAGGTGGGCTACTACGCGCGGGCGTCCGAGGACGAGTGGTGCCGCTACATCTTCGGCAGCCGACGCAGTGAGCTGGACGAGTTCGCCGCGATGCCGGCCGGCGCCGGGCGCGAGGAGCACAGGGCGCGACGGCACCGGTGGCAGGACATGTACATCCGCTACAGGCAGAAGTGGCAGGAGATGGGCTTCTTCACGCTTCATCCCGTCTGAGCACATTTCCTCCAGCAGTCATCCTGGCCGCCGGCCCGCCCGCGCCGCGCCGGATCTACCTGCTCATCTTGCTCCCATTCCCCGAGGCTGACCGGAAATGCTCCGTGCCGTGACAGAGTGCTGACATGGATCCCCTATACTCCGCGTTGATTTGGTTGGTAGACCGATTACCATGTTTGCGGAGGACAGCGCGATGGGGACAGCAAAGTATCTGGTGATTATCGCTGTGGTCGCGGCCCTCGTCTGCGCCGGGGCACAGGCGGAGAAGGCTTCCGTTCTGCTGGAGGAAGCCGTCTATACCGAGGAAGTGGTTGGAGATCTGGACAGGGCCATCGAGGCGTACCAGGAGGTCATCAGCGCGGGCGACGCCACCGATCGCTGCCTGGCGGAGGCCCACTACCGGCTCGGGACATGCTACCTGAGGCAGGACAGGGAGGACGCGGCGGTTGCGCACTTCCGCACGGTCGTGCGTGACTTCGCCGACCGGAAGGCCATCGCCGGGAAGGCCGTGCAGGCGTGGGCGAAGACGGTCCGCCCGCGCAGCGACGTGCCCCGGGTGCTCTATACGGGCCCGGAGACGTTTGCCAACGACGTCTCCCCCGCGCTGGATCGGATCACCGCGACCTTCGACCGCCCCATGGTGGATGGGAGCTGGTCCTGGACGGGCGGGGGCGAGACTTTTCCACAGACAACAGGCAAGCCCCGCTACGACGACGCCCGGATGACCTGCACGTTGCCGGTGAGGCTCGAGCCGGGGAAGGTCTACTGGGTGGGCATCAACAGCCCCTCGCATGGGAACTTCCAGACGCCTGGAGGAGTGCCCGCGCGGCGCCACGTTGTGCTCTTCGCCACAGCCGACCGTGAGGGCAACCCGACGCCCATACCCGAGGAGATGCGCCGGAAGGCGAGGGCGATCAATGCGGACACTGCCCCCGGTGCGGACGCGCGGGGCGATCTGCTGAAGCTGCGCCTCGAGTTGATCGACGCCCGGGCGGAGATGCGTGCCGCCGAAGCGGAACGCGAGGCGGCTGCGGAAGAGCTGCAGCGGGTGGAGAAGGTGTCCGAGCTGGGGGAAGCCGGTCCGGGTCAAGTGCGTCGCGCACGGCTCGCCCTCGCGAAGGCCGACGCGCGCTACGAGGCCGCCGTGGAGAAGGTCGAAATCCTCTCCAGGGAGATCCAGTCCCGCCAGACCGCCCCTGCGCCCGGTAAGCCGACCTTCGGTCCGGTGGTCGAGCGGCTGCTGGAAGCCGGTGGCGAGCGCGGATCGCCCGATTGGTGGTTGGACCTCGACCGTGGCACGACGGACCTCTACGGGGATGAGGGTCGAGGCCCTGAGGTGGCAGTAAGGCGCGCGCGGGCGACCGGTGCGGACCTCTGGTTCGAAGTGCAGTCAGCCAGAGGCCGACTCGGGATTGACCTGATCACGCTCAACACGCTGATGCAATCGGTGACCGGCGCCTGCTGGGATGCGGAGTCCCCGCGCGAGATACCCGGGCTCGCGCAGATCGCCAATGCTCAGACGGGGAAGCCGCCGGCCGGTGTTCCTCGGCAGGAGCCTTTTCCCTTCGAGACGAGCGATGGCTGGCTCGATGAGGTGCTTGACGCTGATGAGAGCTTCCCTGCGACGTACCTCTTCAAGACCCGCGAGGGCCGCGCGGGCGTACTGCAGATCGTCGGCTTCTCGGAAGACCCAAGAGGTGTCAGAATCCGCTACAAGCTGGTGGAGGAAGCAGAGCGCAGCTCCCCAGCCGATGAGACGACCGCTGGTCCCGGCGGGCGGCCGGCCGTGCTGAGGACCGTGCCGGAAGCCTTTGACAACGCCGTCTCCCCGGAACTGGCCGAGATGAAGGTCACGTTCGACCATCGGATGCAGGCCGGGAGCTGGTCGTGGACCGGCGGCGGCGACACGTTCCCCGAAGCGACGGGCGAGCCTTACTACGACAGCGTGCGCGCGACCTGCCACCTGCCGGTCAAGCTGGAGCCGGGCAAGGTGTACTGGGTCGGCGTCAACAGCCCCTCCCAGGCGAACTTCCGGACACCCGAGGGTGCGCCCGCCCGGCGCTACGTGGTGCTGTTTGCGACGCGGGGCGCTGACGGCGAACCGACGCCCATACCGGATGAACTGGCAGAGCGGGCGCGCGAGATCAACGCCGACGCCCGAGCCAGCCTGAGCCCGGCCGAGGTGCGGGAGTCCGAGGAGTTGAGCGCGCGGGCGTGGGCCCTCTGGGGGCAGCGCCAGCTCTCGGAGGCGGAGGAGTTGTTCGAGGAGTCCGTTGTGAAGAACCCCCGGAACAGCAATGCGTGGAACGGGGTCGGCTGGGCACGGCTCAACCAGGGAAAACCGGCCGGTGCGCGGGAGGCGTTCCAGCGGTGCATCGAGCTGGCGCCGCGGCATCCGGGCGCCCTCAACGGGCTCGGTTGGCTCGCCAAGGGCAAGGGGGCCACTGAGGAGGCCATCGGTTACTGGGAGAAGGCGGTGGAGGCGGCACCGGGAGCGACCGCGGCCCTCAGCGGCCTGGCCACCACGTACATGGAGTCCGGCGAATACGACAAGGCGGTCCGGTGTTACGAGATGTGGCTGAAGGCCGAACCGGGCAACGCCACGGCGAAACGCGGCCTCCAGAAGGCGCGGGCGAAGATGTCGGACGAATGACCGGGACGGGCGCATACACGGGCGCTCACGTGGAAGAGATCCGGGGATGCGAAGCCTGACCGAATCGCTGAGGACCGGCCGGAGCGCGTGGCCGGTCCCGCTCCTCCTCGCCGTGGCGGTTGCGGTGCCCACCGTCTGCGTGCTGTGGTTCATGAGCCAGGCCGTGCGTAACGAGCGACTGGCCGTGCGGCAGAAGCTCGTGCAGGCATATCGCCCGGCGCTGAG
>JASFTU010000410.1:0-3409 GCA_050050635.1 Candidatus Brocadiaceae bacterium | reverse complement strand
TGGAGCGGACCGGTCGCCACGGCCGGGTCGCTGTGGAACAGGCGCCAGGCCGACGCCGCGTTCCTGTATGCCGACAACGTCGCCTCGGAGGTGGGAGATTCGCTGACGGTGCTGATCGCGGACCAGAGCTCCTTCAAGCTGGAGGGAGAACGGGAGATGGAGAAGACCACCTCCCACAGCGCGACGGCCAACATCGACACCCCCGCCGTGGACTTCAACATCCCGGCGGGAAGCCTCACCCAGGACTCGTCCCGCACCTTCGAGGGCTCGGACGAGTACACGGCCAGCCGGCAGTTCTCCGACAGCATCACCGTGACCGTTCAGGACCGGCTGCCCAACGGCAACCTGGTCATCAGCGGTCGGAAGGAGCGCATCATCGCGGGAGAGGAGGTCGTCACCATCCTGAACGGAGTGGTCAGGCCGGAGGACATCTCCGGGGCAAACACCGTCTCCTCCAGGCTGGTGGCGCACCTGAAGGTGTACTACGAGACGACCGGCACTTCGGACGCCTTCCTGGAGGAGGGCTGGCTCAACCGGACCATCAGCGCACTGTGGCCGTTCTGAGGATTGACAGGGAGAGCAGCGCATGCGGCGAGACGATCCACTGCAGCGGAGCAGGGCGGCGGGACTGGTGCTGATTGCGGCGCTGTGCGCCGCGCTGTGTGCGCCGGTGAGCGCCGCGCGCATCAAGGACATCACCACGGTCGAGGGTGTCCGCCCAAATCAGCTCTACGGTTTCGGCCTGGTGGTGGGCCTGGCGGGCACCGGGAGCGGCAGCGATTTCACCAGCGACGTGGCCGAGAACATGCTTCTGAAGATGCGCGTCGGGCGCGGCGTATCCGATCTGGACGCCCAGAACATGGCCGCGGTGATCGTCACGGCGGGCCTCCCCCCGTTCGCGAAGAAGGGGAGTACGTTGGACGTCACCGTCTCGGCACTCGACGAGGCGGAGAGCCTTCGGGGCGGTACGCTCCTGTTGACTCCCCTTTCCGGTGCGGATGGCCAGGTATATGCCGTCGCGCAGGGCCCGATCACCGTCGGCGGTTTCGCCTTCGGCGGGGCGGCAGCGGCGGTCCAGCAGGGCCATCCGACGGTCGGTCGAATCCCCAACGGAGCCACCGTGGAGAAGGAGGTCGAGACGAGTTTCATCCAGGACAGCAGCGTGACCCTGCTGCTCCGGACCCCCGACTTCGCCACGGCCACGCGGATCGCAGAGGCGGTGAGGGAGGCGAGCAGGGCCCGCTCGAAGGTGCTCGACGCCGGCCGTGTGCGGGTGAGTCTCCCCGGAGCGCTGGACCCCGAGGAAGTAATGGAACTGCTGAGCCAGGTCCAGATGCTGGAGGTCGCGCCCGACTCCCCGGCGGTGGTGGTGATCAACGAGCGAACCGGCACGGTGGTGGCCGGGCAGAACGTGACCATCGCCACGGTCGCGGTCTCACATGGCAACCTCACCGTGATCACCCAGGAGCTGCCTCAGGTGTCCCAGCCTCCGGCGCTGTCCGGTGGGGACACCCGCGTTGTGCCCCGGACGGCGATGCGGATCCTGGAGTACCCCCTGCAGGAAGGCGGCCTGAGCGTCCTGAACAAAGGCACCACGGTCAGCGAGGTGGCCCGAGCCCTGAATATGCTCGGGGCCAGTCCGCGTGACATCATCGCGATCTTCCAGGCAATCGAGGAGGCGGGAGCGCTCCATGCTGAACTCAGGATTATGTGAGCCGAGCGCGCACGGCTTTGACGTTCTGCTCTCCGCCCGGACGGCGAGTCTGGCCCAACGGCTCGGCGGTCCGGGCCGCCCCCATGATGAGCCGCAGGACCTGGAGAAGGCATGCCGGGATTTTGCTTCCCTGTTCTACTCCACGCTGGTGCGCCAGATGCAGCGGACCGTGCGGGAAGAGGAGGACCAGGGGCCGGTCACGCAGGGGGCGTGGGACTTCTTCGGACTCTTCCTGCCCCGGGCGCTGGCCAGCAACCCGGACGATGCACTCAGCCGCTACATCCAGGAACAGATAAGCTCCCGGTTCGGAGAGGGTTTGGATGAGACAGGTTGAACAACTGCTGCCGCTTCTGGACGAGCAGGTGGATCTGCTCCGGCAGAAGCTGTCGCTGATGAAGCAGATCGGCCGGTGTGTGCGCGAGGGTGAACTGGAAGCTCTCCGCGGGCTCGTCGAGAAGGAAGCCGCTCTGGGGAGTGCGGAGTCTGACCTCCAGCAGCGCACCGAGCGGATCCGGGCGGAGCTTGCCGAGGCCAGCGGCCGGGCCCCAGAGGCCGTCACCCTGGGTACCCTCGTGGAGGAGATGCACGGTCCCCTGGCCATAGCGCTCAGCGACCGCCGCGAACGCCTGGTTGTGCTGGTGGGGGAGCTCCGGGAAGAGGCCACGACCACGGCGCTGCTGGTCCGCCAGGCCGTGGAGTTGAACGAACAGCTTCTGGCATTGCTGACGGGCCGCGAGCGCCCGAGTGAAACCTACTCGGCCGACGGCGCCCTGTCCCGGTCCGAGAGCGCGGGAACTTTCCACCAGAGCGTGTGAGGAGGGAGCCATGTCTGGCTTCAGCACAGGTGTGAACGCAGTACGCACCGCCGCCCAGCTGATCGACATGGCCGGGGACAACATCGCCAACGCCAACACGCCGGGCTATCACCTGAAGAGGGCCGACATAAGCCCTGTCATCGGGCCAACCATCGGCGGTATACGGATCGGTCTGGGCTCCCGTGTGGACGACATACAGCGCGTTCGCAATGAGCTGATCGAACGGGCACTACTGCAGCACGTGCAGGCGAAGGAGCTGTTCGCCACCGAACAGGAGACCCTCGAGCACCTGGAGCTTCTGTTCGGCGAGCCAAGCGACGCCGGGCTGGACGCCCGCCTGGGGGAGTTCTTCGACAGCGTCGAGATGCTGGCGGCCGACCCGGACGACACCACGCTGCGTGAGCAGGTGCTGCAGAAAGCCGATGCCGTCTGCCAGATGTTCAACCGGCTGGACACGGGAGTGCAGCAGGTGCTGGACGACCTGTGGAACAAGATCGACTACACCGTTGGCCGGATCAACGCACTCAGCGAGAGGATTGCCGCCCTGAACGGCCAGATCCGCGACATCGAAACGGGCGGAACGACGGCCGCCAGCCTGAAAGACACCAGGGACGGCCTGGTCTCGGAGCTGGCCGAGCTGATCAACATCACGACGTACGAGGTGGGGGACGGGGTCGTCAACGTGAGTTGCGCCGGCACCGTGCTGGTCAACGAGAACCATTACCTGACGATCGAGGCCGAGCCGACCGATGAGGGAGTGGTCATACAGGCCGAAGGAGCGGTGGGCCACCGGATGCGGGTGAGGCAGGGGCAGCTGGGGGGTCTCCTCGAGCTCTACAACCAGATCGTGCCGGACTACGCCGCCCGGCTGGACGAGCTG
>JASFTU010000409.1:0-3417 GCA_050050635.1 Candidatus Brocadiaceae bacterium | reverse complement strand
CCGCGAACCTGTCCGCCGTCTCCTCCACGGACGCCGTCCGCGCCGCCGAGCGCGGTTCCACGTCGGTCTCCTCCGGCGCCGTCCGTCCCTCCTGCGCCGGCAACACAGTGAGCACCGCACGAGGTGTGGCCTGCTCGAGCAGGCAGAAGCCGGGGCGGCAGGCCTGGTAACGGACTCGGAAATCCAGGGCGTACTCGCCCGGCTGGAGGTCCTGCGCGATGCGCAGAACAGCGTCCACGGTGAACTCGCCGTCGAAGTACTGGATCACTTCACCGAGGACCTCGTCGCGCTTGCTATGGGGTTCGGGGAAAACCAGGTCCGCCACGTACACACCGTCTTCCGCCCCTCCGGCGTCCGCCAGCTCAATGCGCAGGCCTTCCTTCTGAACGTAATGGTCCCCCGCGCAGGTGAAGTGGAACCGGGCTGTCGCCGTGGCGCCCGCGCCCTGTTGGGCCGGCTCGAGGGCGAGTTCCACGCTCACCGCTTCCTCGGCGAGGGCAGTCGCCGCGCCCAATACCAGGGCGAGCACGACGATGATGGCGACAGTGAGTCGGTCCATCGCTTTCATCCTACCAGGCCTCCAGCTCACCCACTATTTCCTCGACAAGATCCTTGACAGTGATGACACCCACCGCGCGCCCCTCGCCGTCCGTCACCACGCCGAACTGCTGCTTCTCCCGCCGGAACAGGCTCAGCGCCTCCGCCACGGAAGTCTCCCGGGGCAGGTCGAGAACGTCCCGCTGCAGATCCGCCGGCCGTCCGCTGGCGCCCGACTCGGCCAGGTCGATCACGTTGATGACGCCCATGATGTTGTCACGCTGCCCGCGGTACACCGGCACGCGCGAGTAGCGGTGACCGGCCAGAAGCGCTCGCAGCTCCTCGGCGGAGGCGTCCTCGGCGACCATGGCCACCTCCTCCAGCGGGGTAAGGGCAGACGTCACGTCCATTGAGCGAAGCCGCAGTATGTTCTCAGCCATCCGGCGCTGATAGGGCGAAAGCACGCCGTGTGCAGCTCCCTGCGTCAGGTAGAACCGGAACGTGGCCGGAGTCACGGCCGGTCGGCGGAACCCGCTGCCCTTCCCCAGCAGGGCCTGGGGCAGGCCGCTGACCCACCTGAGCAGGACCGAGAGCGGATAGAATATCCACTCTGAGACCCGCAGAGGCCAGGCGACCCGGTACATGAGCTGATCGGCGTGGTGTTGAAACAGGGACTTCGGGATGATCTCGGCGAAGATCAACAGGATGGGCGGCATGATGAGGCTGCTATACAGGTCGGCCCCGGGAGCCAGGCGCGTGTGGCGCAGCTTCTCCGTGCAGACGACCGTCGCCACGTAGAGGCCGATGTTGGTACCCACCAGCATGGTGCTGATCGCCAGCCTGGGCCTTTCGACCAGGCGCCGAAGCGCGCGGGCAGCGGCGACGCCGTGCTCGGCCCGGACCCACACACGGAGGCGGTTCAGGCAGTAGATGCCCGTTTCGCTGCCGCTGTAGAAGGCGGCCGTGAGGATGGCCGCAACCAGTAGCCCGTATTCAAGCATCCTCTTCGTCCCGTTCGTCCTGATGCATGAAAGCCGCCCGCACACTGCGCACTCGCCGCTCGGAGACACTCTCCACGGTGAACTCGACGTCGCGCCAGCGCACCACGTCACCCACCTCGGGCAGCCTGCCCAGCAGCGCCATCACCAGCCCCCCCACGGTGTCCACGGGCAGATCGGGCAGAGGCGTCTCCAGCAGGTCGCACCAGTCCCTCAGGTTCAGGCGGCCGCGCACACTCATCACGCCGTCTTCGACGAGCTCCACGTCCGGCCGCTCCTCCCGATCGTACTCGTCTGCGATCTCGCCGACGATCTCCTCCAGCAGGTCCTCGATGGTAATGAGGCCCTCCACGGACCCGTATTCGTCAACCACGAAGGCGGTCTTGGAACCCTCCTCGCGACATTGCCGCAGCGCCTCTTCCACGGTCGCCGTCTCCGGCAGGAAAGGCACCGGCCGCACGGCGTCCTGCAGTCTCTCCCCCGCCCCTCGGAACAACACGTCCTTGATGTGCACGACGCCGAGCATCTGCTCCACCTCACCTTCATAGACCGGGATCATGGTGAGCTTCTCGCGTCGGAACAACTCCAGGAGGTCCGCCTCGGGCTCCTGCAGGTTGAAGCTGACCATTTCGACCCGCGGGACCATCAGCTCGCGCACCTTCACGTCGCCCAGCTCGATCACCTCCGCGATCATCTCCCCCGCGCCCGCGTCGAGGACCCCCTGGCGGGCCCCCAGATTGACCAGCATCTGGAGCTCCTCGGCACGCATGGCGGGGCCACGGTGCCCCCCCACCAGCGATGCCGCCAGGTCGGCCAGCTTCTCCAGGGGCAGCAGGATGACCAGCAGCGCCCGCTGAAGCACCGTGAGCGGGAGGGCCGCCATTCGGCCGAAGGGACGGTAGAACATCACAGCCAGGTTCTTCGGCACGACCTCGCCGCCCAGGATGATCGCCAGCAGGGATCCGAGCCCCAGGAGGAACGTCCCCGTCCTGCCGACGTGCGGTGCCAGGTCGAGAGCTACCAGGTACGAGACGCTGAAGAAGATGACGTTCACCACCATGTTGCCGAACAGCACCGTGGTGAGCAGTCGCTTGGGCCTGCCGCGCAGGTTGGCCGCGAGCCTGTCCAGGCCGGAAGCTTCGCGCATGCGGTCCAGCTCGTCGGGCTGCAGGGAGAAGAGAGCCGTCTCTGAGCCGCTGAAGAAACCGGACAGGCAGAAGGTCACCGCGAGAACGAGCAGACGCGGGTATAGGTGTGGGATGTCCCCTGACAAGGTCGCATTCCCGGCAAACCGGAGGAGTGCGAAGCCCCTGACGGCCAGCGGGCCCCGCAAGAACCCACGATACGGAAAGCGCCCCCTCAAGTCAAGCCGGCGGGCTAACTGTGACTGACGGCCGCCATTGAGGCAGCCACCGGGGGGCGTGCGCGGGCCCCGCCATCGCACGGCTGGCCCCGTGGTTGACGAACGCCCGCCCGAGACGTAGATTCAGGCCTGAAGACCGAATGCCCGGAGGCGGCGACCTGCGGCGCGCGCGTTCGCCGCGGGTGCCCAGGATGGCAACGCGCAACGGGAGTCGCAGATGCCCCAGCTACAGCCCGCAGAAGCCGTGGGCCGGACGGCCCTCTGTCTCGCCATGCTCTCTCTGTGCTTCGGATGCAGGCCGACGCTCCTGATGGAGCCGGGCCCGTCTCTGTCCAGCGCCTTCTCCGCCGAGGGTGAGGTTCTGGTCCGGTTCGAGATGGGCCGGGAGGAGGGGGCAGGCGATCTGTCGGTCGGGCTGCAGGTCAACGGGGCCCGGCTGGCACGGCTGAAGAGCTACTTCTTCGAGACCCCGGAGGATGCCTTCTACCCGACGGCGGCCACGTGGAAATGCAGAGCCCG
>JASFTU010000408.1:0-3419 GCA_050050635.1 Candidatus Brocadiaceae bacterium | reverse complement strand
CTGATCGTAGAGCGACAGGCAGAGCGTCTCGTAGCCCATCAGCCAGGCGAGGTGCTCGGCGAAGTGTGCGAACCCGCCGCTGCCGATGACGCACATGCCCTCGGGCAGGTTCTGCTCGTACCACTCCAGCGCGTGGGTGGTGGACTGCTCGGGGTCGGGCCAGGGGTATGCCTCGAACTCCTCCCAACTGGTGATCGGCCCCTCGTGCTCCTCCATGTAGTTTCGGCCCCCCGCCCGGGCCAGTTCGGCGGTGTCCTCGGCTGTCTCGCCCTTCATCGGCATCTCCAGGCTGTCCAGCCCCTGGCGCACGTAGTCGTAGCCGCAGAAGCGCTGGATGGCCACCTCGCGCTGCTGCATGAAGTGGGGGCCATCCGGGTCCAGCCCCTCCAGCACGCCGTAACGCCCGCAGATGGCCTCCTGGATCTCCCAGTCCAGGAACAGCTCGATGTGATGCACCCGCTCGGGCGTGCCTTTCCTCATGATGCAGTCGTGCAGGGCGCGCCAGTCGGGCTCGACGTGGACGCTGAACGGTGTGTCGGGCATCGCCGTTTCCCTCGTTCATAGTTGCCGGGGTGGAGCAGACCTTGATAACGGATGCAGCGGGGCAGGTCAACGCCCGGTATGGGCTCTCGCCCGATAGGTGGCGGGTTGACGCCAAGGCCCAGATCGATAACGATACGTTCGTGGACCAAGTTGTGTCGGCCTACCCCAGTTGCAGTGAGTGTTTGCTGCTTCAGGGGTCGGCCGCCTGGCCCTCTCGGCACACACGCTCGGAGGCAGCGGACGTTCCGATGCGAGGTCCCTGCGGAGGTCGGCGCGATGGGAGTTGTGCAAACGCTGAAAGACCATACGGGGGAGTTGAGGGGCAAGTTCCACGTCAAGCGCCTTGCGGTGTTCGGCTCGCGTGCTCGCGGTGACACTCACGACACCAGCGACGCGGACATTCTGGTGGAGTTTGACCAGCCGGTAGGTCTCTTCGAGTTCGTCGAGCTTAAGGATTACCTGGAGGCCCTGCTCGGTTGCAAGGTGGACCTCGGGACGCCCGCGTCGCTGAAGCCGCGGCTGCGCGACCGGGTGCTGGAGGAGGCCGTCTATGTCGCGTGACGACTGGCAGGCCAGAGTCGAGGACATCCTTGAGTCAATCGCCAACCTCCAGAGCTTCGTGCAGGGAATGGCCTACGAGGAATTCGCCACCGACACGAAGACGGTCCGCGCCGCGGCGTATGAGATCATGATCATCGGCGAGGCTGCGGCACATGTGCCGGAGGAAGCACGGGTCCGGTTCCCCGAAGTCCCATGGGACACCATGCGTGGCATCCGAGACATCGTGGTTCATGAGTACTTCCGCGTGGACCTGCACATTCTGTGGCAGACAATCACGAAGAACTTGCCCCCGTTGGTCCCGGTTCTCGAGAGCATCCTGCACGAGCTGCGCCCGGATGCGGAGGGGCCGGCCTAAGGCGACCTGTATGGCGCGACGGAAGGCAGCCCGAAGGCGAGACACCGGCTCTGCTTGCGCGACGTGAGGGCCGCGGCCTGTTGACACCGTGCTGCGGATCGCTGAGGATACGCCTCTGTGCCCAATCTGTGGAGGCAGGAGGATGTATCGCGTCGGACGCGAAGAAGTTGACGCGATGGCGGAGGTCATCCTGAGCGGGGAGCTGTTCCGCTATCACGAAGGCGGCCAGTGCGAGCGGTTCGAGCGGCGCTTCGCGAAGCGGCTCGGCGTGCGGCACGTCTGCATGACCGCCAGCGGCACGGCTGCTTTGCGGGCGGCGCTCATCGGGCTGGGTATCGGCCCGGGGGACGAGGTGCTCGTGCCGGCCTGCACGTATATGTCCACCGCCGTGGCCGTGCTGTCGGTGGGCGCCATCCCGGTGATCGTGGACATTGATGAGTCACTGCTGCTCTGCCCCCAGGCCGCCGAGGCGGCCATCGGCCCCCACACCAGGGCCATGATGCCGGTCCACATGTGGGGCCTGCCGTGCAACATGGACGCCCTGATGGACCTGGCCGGGCGGCGGGAGCTGATCGTGGTCGAGGACGCCTGCCAGGCCGTCGGCGGCGCCTACGAGGGGCGCATGTTGGGTTCGATCGGCCGGGCGGGGGCCTTCAGCTTCAACTACTACAAGAACATGACCTGCGGCGAGGGCGGGGCGGTGGTGACCGACGAGGAGGAGGTGGCGGCCCGGGCCGGCTGCGCCATCGACTGCTGCAACTTCTACTGGACCGGCCGCGACGAGGGCGTCAGGCCCTTCATCGCCAACGGCGCCAGGGCCTCCGAGTTCGAGGGCGCCCTGCTGAACGTCCAGCTCGACCGCATCGACGGCATCATCGCGGCGCTCAGGGAGCAGAAGCAACGGATCCTGGAAGGGGCGGCCGACACGGGGCTGGAGCCGGCTCCCTGCCACAGCCCCGAAGACGAGTGCGCCACGCACGTCATGTTCCGGCTGCCGACCCCGAAGCAGGCGGACCGCTTCGCCGAGCTGGCGGGGGGCACCGTCTGCGCCAGGACCGGTCGGCACGTCTACACCGAATGGGACCCCGTGCTGGCCCGTCGGGGCGCCCACCATCCGGCGCTGGACCCCTACCGGCTGTCGGCCAACGAGCGGTGCCGGACCGACTACAGCCAGGACATGTGCGCGCGCTCGCTGGAGATACTGAGCCGGACCGTCTTCCTGACCACCCATCCTGACCGGGGGCCGGACGAAGTGCAGCACATGGTCGAGACGATCAGGTCCGCCGCCGACGCCGTGCTGAGCGAACGGGGGTGATTGGCCCGAGAGGAGATGCGGACCGCAGCGCGCGGGATAACGCCTTGATCGCCCGCTGGCAGGCCGGTAGCATAGAGGAGCGGGCCTATCCGGGGGAAGAGTAGAGGCCGATTTGGTCGGTCCGCACTGAAGCGTACGTCACTGATTACCGCGCGGACCCCGGGAGATGCCGGGGACGTAGTAGTAACTCCACACGAAGGGGGTGAAGCGATGAAGCGTAGGTTCTGGATTGGAGCGGCTGTACTGCTTGCTCTTGTGGTCGGGTCTCTGGCGCTGGCGCAGCGGCCGAGGCGGCCGCAGATGCAGCAGCAGCGCATGGGGCCGATGATGAGGGGTCGGGCAGGGGGCGCCATCGCCGCCTGGGACGGATCCATCTACATGGTTCGCGGGAACAACCTGCAGAAGCTCAACGCCGACCTGGAGGTCGTGAAGACCGTTGCGCTGGCAACTCCGCCGGGCCCGATGCGCGAGGAAGAGGCCGAGGAAGGGGCCGAGGGGACGCCCGAGCAGGAGGCCCAGGAGTCGGGCCGTAGGCGGATGAGGGGCCGCGGTATGATGATGGAGCATTCCGGCCCCGCGCAGGGCGAGGGCCCTCAGATGCCTGAGGAAGCCCGACGCGCGATGGAGCGCGGGATGAGGATGGCC
>JASFTU010000407.1:0-3421 GCA_050050635.1 Candidatus Brocadiaceae bacterium | reverse complement strand
CTCGCCATGGAGCTGGCCCGTCTTGTCTACCATCTGTAGGCGTGGGAGGCCACAGTGGCTCAGGAGGTCCATCCGTTCAGGGACAGGCTGAGGAGCTTCCTGTACATGCTGGGCATATCGCTGTTGATCTGGCTGGCGCTCACGCTGAGCCTTGACGCTCAGGAATTGCTGGTTGGTGCAGCCGTCTGCCTGGTGCTCTCCCTCCTCCTGCACCCGCGCTACCTGCGTCTGGGTCTGCCACCGCTGACCATCAAGCGCCTGGCCTTCTTCGCGGTCTACCTGGTGGTTCTTCTGTGGGAGATAATCAAGGCCAATTTCGACGTTGCCTACAGGGTCATCCATCCGCGGATGCCCATCGAGCCGGGCGTTGTGGTGATCCGGACCGAACTCCGGTCGGACATCGCGAAGATGATTCTGGCGAATTCCATAACCCTGACCCCGGGCACCTTCACGCTGGACGTGATCGGTGACCGCCTGTTGATTCACTGGATAAGCGTCCAGGCCGAGTCAGTGGAGGAAGCCACTGAGTTGGTCGGCGAACGGTTCGAGAGATACCTGCGGGTGATCTTCCAATGACCTCGCTGGTCTTCGTAACCATCATTGGCACAGGCCTGCTGCTCTGTCTGTTGCGGATGCTGAAGGGCCCGAGCAGCGCAGACCGGGCGGTGGCGGTGGACACCGCGGCGACCGTGACGACGGCCCTTCTGGTGTTACTGGGCTTCGTGTTCGGCCGATACGTCTACCTGGACGTTGCCCTTGTCTATGCCCTGCTGACCTTCATCGGAGCCGTCGTGATCGCCAGGTACCTGGAGGGAGGCCTGCAGTGACGGTGGTGGGAACGATAGTCACGACCTCTGGCAGCCTGTTCCTGCTGCTGGGCAGCCTGGGAGTGCTCCGTTTTCCCGATGTCTACAACCGGCTGCAGGCCGGCACCAAATGCACCACCCTCGGCGCCTTCCTGACCATCATCGGCGTGGGAATCATGCAGCCGGCCTGGCTCGTTAAGTGCCTCCTGATAGCGTTCTTCATCTTGTTGACCAACCCCATCTCGAGCCACGCGCTGGGCCGGGCCGCTCACAAGAGCGGCGTGGCGCTGTGGCCGGGGAGCGTCGCGGACAAAAGCGGCGAGTTCGAGGCCGACCCGGGAGCGGGGCAATGATCATTTTCCAGGCATTTCTGGTGCTGGTCATGATCGTGGCGGCGCTCGCCGCAGCCCGATTCGGCGACCTGCTCAACGCCGTCGTCGCCTGTGCGCTGGTGAGCCTGATGGCCTCCATCATGTTCTACTTCCTGCACGCCCCCGACGTGGCCATGGCCGAGGCGAGCATAGGCACCGGGCTGACGACGGCCATCTTCATCTTCGCCATCACGAGGACTGCAAGGTTCGAGGACGATGAGAAGACTGATTAGCCTCGTGCTGCTGATCATCATCGGGCTGGGCATCGTGCACGGCCTCTCCGGCGGGCCGTTCGGCGCGCGGGGGGCGGCACAGGCGGGGCGCCTGGCACAGGAGCAGGTGAACTTCGGCCGGCGCTACAACAGCCGCGGGCTGCAGCAGAACGGTGCCGCAAACATCGTCGCCTCCGTGGTGGTCAACTACCGGGGGTTGGACACCCTGGGTGAGGTCACCGTGCTGTTCATCGCCGCCACCGGGGTGGCCACCGTGCTGTACGCGAGGAAGAGAGCACCGGCCGGCGGGGAAGCCGAGCCGGCCAGCCTGATCGTGTTCACCGGCTGCCGGTTCCTGTTCCCCCTCATTCTGCTTCTCGGTTGCTACATCTGCTTCCACGGGCATCTGACGCCGGGGGGCGGATTCCAGGCAGGCGCGGTGGTGGCTTCCGGCTTCCTGCTGATCTACCTGGGCTGCCCGAGCAGGAGGCCGAGTGAGGGCGGCGTGGCCGTCGCAGAATCACTCTCGGGAGTGGCCTTCGTGCTTGTGGGGTTGCTCGGCCTGGCGGTCGGCGGCTCGTTCCTGCTGAACTTCCTGCCCGACGGCGAGGCCTTTGCTCTTCTCAGCGCGGGCGTCATCCCGCTGATCTACATCGCCATCGGCGTCAAGGTCGGTTCGGAGCTGGGCGGCATTATCGACAACCTGTCGACGGAGACACGATGAGCTTCCTCTCGTCCTACATCCATTACGTAGGGTGCTTCGCTCTGATACTGATCGGCCTGTACGTGATTCTGCTCAAGCCGAACCTGATCAAGGTCATCATCGGGATAAACCTGATGGACACGGGCGTCAACCTGTTCCTGATCGCCGTGGGCTACCTGGACGCCGGGACGGCACCGATCTTCGGTCGGGCCGGTCCGCAGGCCGAGGGGATGGTCGACCCGGTGCCCCAGGCACTTGTGCTGACGGCCATTGTCATCGGCGTCTCCGTGCTTGCGCTGGCGCTCTCTCTGGCCATCAGGCTGTACGACCACTACGGCAGCCTGGACCTGCGGAAGATCAAGGGGTTGAGATGGTAAGTCCGATCCTGCTGGTGGCGGTCCCGCTGGGCCTGGCCTTCGTTGCGGCCCTGGTGGGCCCGTTCTCGAAGAGGGTGACCAGGGGCGTGCCCGTTGCGGCCATGTTGTTCAACCTGGCGGTTTCCGTCTCACTCCTGCCTCGTGCTCTGGAAGCGCCCATAGTCGTCCGGACGGCCGGGTGGGCGCCGCCGTTCGCCATCCACCTTGTGGCGGGTCCGCTGGGCCTGCTGCTTTCCTCCCTCATCGCGCTGATCGGGGTGCTGGTGGCGGTTTACGCGATCGGCTACATCAGGGAAGGAGCGGTCGCCCGATACAACGTCCTCTACCTGTTGCTGCTGACCGGCGCCACCGGGATGGTCCTGACGGGGGATCTGTTCAACCTGTTCGTGTTCTTCGAGATTCTGTGCATCTCCTCCTATGCGCTGGTGGGCTATCGCGGCGACAGGGTGGGCATTGAGTCGTCCGCCAAGTATCTCATTCAGGGCGCTATCGGCTCCAGCCTCGTCTTGATGGGCATAGGGTTCATCTACGGGTTGTTTGGCACCTTGAGCATGGCCGACATCGCGGGCAACGTGAGTTCGATCAGCCCGATGGCGGTTTTCATCTCGCTGGCCCTGTTGATCACGGGCTTCGGCGTGGAGGCGGCCGTGTTCCCGCTGAACGCCTGGCTGCCGGACGCCCATTCCTCGGCCCCCTCCTCCATCAGCGCGATCCTGTCCGGGATAGCCATCAAGGCGGGCGTCTACGCCATTGCGCGTGTGATCTATACGGTCTACGGAGCCGAGAGCATCCTGGTCTTCGTGGCGCTGCTGGGCGTTGTGACACTTCTGATGGGGGAGATGTGCGCCTTCAGCCAGGAGGACATCAAGAGGCTGCTCGCCTACTCCAGCGTCGGCCAGATGGGGCTGATCGTCTTCGCGTTGGGAATGGCCTCGGCGATGGGCATCTATGG
>JASFTU010000406.1:0-3433 GCA_050050635.1 Candidatus Brocadiaceae bacterium | reverse complement strand
GCACGCCGACGGGCAACTGGGCAAGGTGCAGCCGCTCAACGCGGCCGGTCTCCCTGCGCTGCAGCAGCAGAGGAGGGTGCCCTGCGGAGCAGTATGCGGCCGACCCGTCGGCAGCATTGACCGCCACGCAGACGGCCGTGAAGAAGCCGAGGCCGCCGGCGCGCTGGCAGGCGCGTTCGTTGAGTGCCTCCATGAGGGCCGCCGGGCTCCCCAGCAGCCTCTCGCACTCCATCAGCGACCCGTATATGAGTGCCGTGTAGAGGGCGGCCGAAGGCCCGTGTCCTGCAGCATCGCCGAGGAACATCTGAAACGTCTCGTCGGACGTCTGACTGAAGTGGTAGAAATCGCCGCCGATCATCTCTTTGGGCGCGTACTGCACGGCGAAGGACACCCGATCGTCGCCCGGCAGGTCGCTGGTGAGCATCTGGCGCTGAACAGTTCGGGCGAGTTCCAGTTCCCTCACGCCCTGCCGCTCATCGCGGAATACCTCCACCCCTCCGATCACCTCGCCGTCGTCGCTGTAGACGGGTGCCACGCTTGTCGAGAGGGGCAGCCGTGTGCCGCCCTTCGAGGTGGCGTACACGATGATCGGCTCCTCCCCCGGGGCCTCCAGCGTCATCGCCCGATGGAGGGGGCAGAGGTCTGTGGTGCACAGGGGGCGGCCGTCCTTGTCTGTGTGCGAGAGTATGTTCGCACTGCACCGATGGCCGATCACCTCGGCCGCGCTGTAGCCGGTGATTTCCTCTGCGGTTCTGTTCCAGAAGACGATACGTCGGTCGGTATCTGTGATGTACACGCCGGCGTTCAGGCAGTGGAGTATCTCCCCGAACCCCCGGTCCTGAATTTCTTCGATGGTCTTCACGCTGGATCCCCCGGGTGATTGCCCGCGCTACGCTTCCGGCCAGCGTACCCGAAACGGACCAGAGCCGCAAAGGATCAGGCCTTGCGGCAGCGAGCGCCTGGGGTCTATGATGGCATTGCTTAGCCCTCGCTGGTCCTTCCTGGCCCGTGGAGCAGAGCGCAATGGGAACCGAACGTCTCCTAGCGGGAGTGCCCGAGCACCTGCGACGAGCCGCCCGACTGCTCCGGGAAGGCCGGATCGTGGCCTTCCCGACCGAGACCGTCTATGGCCTGGGGGTGCGATGCGACGATGGACGGGCGGTCGAGCGGCTGCGTGAACTCAAGCAGAGGCCGGTCGGCAAGGAGTTCTCGTTGCTGGTCTCCTCGCTGGAAGATGCCGAACGGTACGGCGAGCTGAGCGGGAGTGCGCGGCGTCTGGCCGAGGCTTTCTGGCCGGGCCCGCTCACACTGGTGGTGCCCGACGGACGGGGGGCGGATGTCGGCCTGCGATGTCCCGACTCCGCGACCGCTCGGGAGCTCGTCCGCCTCACGGGGGTGGCTCTTGCCGCTCCAAGCGCCAACCTCAGCGGCGAGCCACCTGCCCTGACAGCCGACCGGGTGCTGAGGGACTTCGGGGGCCGGATAGCGGCGATGGTGGACGGGGGAGAGGTCGCCATCGGCGTGGCGTCGACCGTGGTCCGTGCGAGCGCAGAGCAGGTCGAGGTGCTGCGGGAGGGAGCCCTGTCCGAAGAGGAGATTCGTGCGGCTCTGGAGGACTGAGCGCGTCAGTCCTCGTCGGCCAGGGGCAGGCCGACAGTGAACGTTGTGCCTCCACCGGGCTCGGACTGCACGTCGATGAAGCCGTCGTGTGCCCGCGTGATGTTGCGACAGATGGCCAGCCCCAGCCCCACCCCGTCCGGTTTGGTCGTGAAGAACGGCTCGAACAGCCTCTCGAGGTTCCCCGCCGGAATGCCCGGCCCGTTGTCGGTGAATACGAAGACCAGGAACGAGTCGCTTCTGGCGGCGCCATCGTCAAGAAGGGAGGCATTGAGCTTATCGCGCGGGCGCACATAGCCTTCCACGCGGAGGAAGGGCTCATCGGCGCCCTGAAGCTCCTCCAGGGCGTTACGGACGATGTTCAGGATGAGTTGTCGCAGGCGCGAGTGGCCGATGTTCAGCACCATGGGTCGGTCGATGACCGACTCCTCTATGTCCACGCCCTCGTTGAACTGGAGGGTCTCGGTGACGCTGAGCACCTCCGTGACCACCTCGCTGGGATTGATGAGGTTCCCGGGCGACGGCTCGGAGGGCCTGGACAGGTCCAGCAGGCTGTTGACGATGTTCTTGCACTGCTGAGCTTCCTCGGCGATGTTCTCCAGCTGTTCTTTCTCCAGAGAGCCCTCCTCCAACCGCGAGAGCAGCATCTTGGTGTACCCCATGATGACGGTGATGGGGTTGTTGATCTCGTGCGCCACGCCGGCCGCCAGCCGCCCGATGGTGGCCAGCTTCTCGGTTTCCACCAGTTGGCGCTGGTTGGCCTCCAGCGCGCCGGCCATGCGGTTGAAGCTCTCTGCGAGTTCGGCGAATTCGCCCGCCCCTCTGAGCCTGATCCGGTTGCCCAGATCGCCTTCCGCCAGGGCGTGCGTCCCCTCCACCAGCGTCTCCACCGGGCGCACAATCGCCCTGTGCGTGTAGTAGATGACCAGCAGGCTGACCAGCAGCGCTACGGGGAAGACGATCTTCGCGGTGGCCATGCTTACGGCCCACGTGCCCTCGGCTTGATCGGACGCCTGCAACATCCGTATGTCGAACGAGTCGGCCAGTGCGCTGCTGACCTGACGGATCCGGTCGATCAACTCCCTGCTCGCCGCAGGGAACTCGGCTGCCCTGGCGACCACGCGGGGGGATGTTCCGGGCACGCCTGCCGTGGCGAGAGCCCTGGTCTTGACCAGAGTGTGCAGGGCGGCTGCGGCACTGTCCAGTTGCTCCACGTAGCCTCGCTCCGGGTTGTCCAGCGAACCTGCTTGAAGGGGCTCCACCATATGCTCGAGCCGCTCGCACTCGGAGCGGAGTTCATCCAGCACCTCCGGATCCGCGCCGGCGGGCGTGAGCAGCCGTGATCGAAGCCGCGACGCTTCCTGGGCGGCGGCGTTGATCTGGATGGCCTGCCGGCGCACCTCCAGGTAAACGGTCAGACGCTCGCCGGCGTTCCTGATCTTGGCCAGCTGGTTCAGGCTGATCAGCAACGCCGAGCCCAGCACGGCCAGAACAAGGACGAACCCGAGTGCCAGCCGCAGGCTGATTGAGCCGCGATAGCGCGCCATAATCCGGTCACCGGGTGGACGTGCCGATCGAGACGGGGGAAGGCTCGGCCCGGTCCGAGGCAGGGCGCAACGTCTCCAGCTGCTCGGCCGTTACCCAGTCGAGGCCCCCGTTTCGGCGCAGAACCCATCCGCCCTCTCCCTGATGGTTTGCCGCGGAGGAGTCGGACACGATCACGGCGTACGGATCGTCAGAACCCTCCGAGCGCCGAGGGAAGTATGCGTACGAACACCCGCCCCCGCCGCCGCTTCTGCAGCCGGGGCAGTCGAGC
>JASFTU010000405.1:0-3442 GCA_050050635.1 Candidatus Brocadiaceae bacterium | reverse complement strand
GGCTCCTCCCTGTGTGTCGGCACGGTCGCTGAGACGACGGACGTGGATTATAACCACTGCCGCCGGACGGTCAAAGACGGAGCGGGCTCGGCAGATGTTGCCCTCCGCGCGAAGGAGGCATACAATAGGGGCGTGCGGCACTGACGTCCGGGAGGCAGCAGAGCGATGACGACCAGGACACCCAGAGAAGAGCAGAAGCTGGCCCTGAGGGGTGGGCTGAAGGCCGTCTCCAGCATTGAGGGGAAGGGGCAACCCAAGATCGGCGTGGAGGAGTTCATGGCGGTGGCCCGGCGGTTCGGTCTCTCCGAGACGGTCCTCAAGAAGATCCGCGAAGCCGTCGAGGCCGAGGACATGGGGGGCGGACCGTTCCTGGCCAACTACTACTCGGACCTGGAAGAGACCTGCGTTCAGGCCTTCGAGCGCGTGGCGGGTGAGATCTTCGGGTGCGACTACGCGATCGGGCTCAACTCGGGCACGGCCGCCCTGCACGCGGCGTTCGTGGCGGCGGGCGTGGGTCCGGGCACCGAGGTGGTCTGCCCGGCGATAGGCTTCATGGCAACGGCGGCGGCCGTGGTGACTGCCAGGGGCATCCCCGTCTTCTGCGACGTGGACGAGTCCCTGTCCATGGACCCGCACAAGATCGAGGACTGCATCACGCCCCGCACCGTCGCCATAGCGCCGACGCACGTGATGGGCAGCGTGTGCGACATGGACGCCATCATGGCCGTGGCGCGGGAGCATGACCTGCGGGTGGTCGAGGACTGCGCCCAGTCCTGTGGCGGCCGGTTCAACGGGCGCCTGGTGGGCACGTTCGGGGACCTGGGGTGCTTCAGCATCTCCGCGTACAAGATCGTCGGGGGCGGCGAAGGCGGCCTGATCATAACCGACGACGAGCGGCTCTGGGAGCGGGCCAACCAGCTTGCCGAATGCGGCGGGCTCTGGCGCCCGGACCGCTTCGCGCCTCCCCGCTACGCAGGCGAGTTGTTCGCCGGGACGAACTACCGCATGTCGGAAATGGAGGCCGCGGTGGACGCCGTCCAGCTTGGAAAGCTGCCCGCCGTGGTCGGCCGCTTCCGGACGGTCAAGCGCCGCATCCTGGAGAAGCTGAACCGCTACCGGGAGATCACCCCGCAGAAGCTCAATGACCCGGACGGTGAAGTGGGCTACCTGCTGAGGTTCTACCCGGAAAGCGTCGAACTGGGCCAGGAGATCGTCGCCGCCCTGCAGGCGGAGGGCGTCGAGTGCAGTACCCGCGGCCACGGGGCGTACCCGGACTGGCACCACTACTCCTACATGTACCCGATCACCCTCATGACCGGCCCCACTGACGTGAACTGCCCGTTCGAATGCCCCCTCTATACCGAGCGGGGCGGGGTCGTGGAGTATCGGCGCGGCGACTGCCCGGTGGCCGACGACCTCTACGACCGGGTGGTGAGCGTGCCGCTGAACCAGTGGTACACGGAGGCCGACTGCCGCCACATCGCCGAGGGCATCGACAAGGTCCTCTCGGCCTACTGCACCGGGTCCGCCGACGCGCCGCCCTGGTTCTGAAGCCGCTCCCGCCCGGCACATGATGGCGTTGTGCTCGAAAGCCGGCAGGTGCGACCTCCCCTCGACGTCCCTGAGCATGCCATCCGGGGCCGCCGGCCGAGGGAGAAGACGCTCACTGTCTCAAGGCTCCGGCCCGCGCCAGGCAACGCAGTGAGCCGCGAAGTTCTTCAGCGCGCCGCTCTTGATGACGATCGCCTCCGGACGCAGGACGGTCGCGTACATCGTCAGCAGGGCGATCACGTCCAGAAGGGAGCGGTAACCGGACAGGCCCGACATGTCGATGTACACCTTGCTGAACTCCGTTTCGAACCGGAGCGCCGCGCGGACATCGAAGCCGTCCAGCACCTCGAACCGGATGTCGGGATGCTCCTCCCGTGCCCGCTCGATGCACTTCAGGCTGACGTCGGTGCCGATCACCTCCCTGCAGTGGTCGGCGAGCCGGACGGTCGTCGTGCCCCACTCGCAGCCGATCTCCAGGACCACGTCGTCCTCGCTGACCCATTCGGGGATCGTTGCGCGGTATTCTTTGACGTTCCGGGTCGCCACGTAGGTCGTTCTGGGCCTGTACTGCGCCTCGTTTGCCATCGGTATCCTGCTCCGTGGGCTCGAGTTCTCCCGGTCAAGCGTCGCGGAGGAGCATGGCGCGGGCCGCCCGTTCACAGGGCGCGGTAGCACTCCATGCCGGTAATGCTCAGGTTGAACCCCACCTTCTCGTATGCGCGCCGGGCGCGTGCGTGGAAGGGGTCTCCGCCCGTTTCCACCTTGACGAACCGGCAGCCGTCCGCCCGGAGTCGCCCCAACACTTCTTCGTACATGCGCGGTCCGATGCCGCGCCCCTGGCAGTCGGGATGCACGGCGTTGTTGCTGATCACCCCGAAACGGGCCTCAGCGTCCGAGTAGTAGACGACGAAGCCCACCACGCGCCCCTTCAGTTCGGCCACGAGGGCTCGCCCGGGGGTCTCGGCCGCCCAGGCCGTCCGGATCTGCCGCGCCTTCTCCGCCTGCCAGTCCGGGTGGAAGCACGCGAACATCTCATCGCCCATGACGCTGTGGCGCCAGGCGAAGTAGGGCTCCCACGCCGCCAGGGCGATCTCCACGACGCGCTCCAGGTCCGCCGCCTCGGCCTCCCGTATCGCTACCTCATTCACCGGTATGCTCCTTCGTGCCTGCCATGACCAACGTCATCGGCCAGCGGGGCATCTCCTCGGGCACGGCGACCTCGTGGAATGCGCTCACGCGCAGGCCGGCGGCCTCAAGCGCACCGAAGTACTCGCACGGCAGGTGGATGTAGTTCGGCACAACGAACTTCCGCTCCCCGGAGCAGAAGGAGGTGCGCCATCCGATCAGCAAGTTCGACGGGTGGAAGTCGCTGACGATGAGCCGTCCGCCCGGGCGGAGGCGCGCGGCCAGCGAGGAGATCGCCTGCTCGAGGTCCTCGACGTGGCTGAGCACCAGGCAGCACAGAACCAGGTCGAACCGGCCGAGCTCGGGGCCCAGGTTCTCGATCGCGCCCCGTCGGAGGTCGACGTCCAGCCCGCGCTCTTCGGCCTTCCGGCGCGCCTTCTGGAGCATGCCTGCCGCGGGCTCCAGTCCGAGAACGCGGGCCCCCTGTGCCGCCAGCGGCAGCACGTGGCGGCCGGTTCCGCAGCCGACGTCCAGCACGTCGAGGCCGTCGGCCTCGCCGATGAGCTCCCAGATGACCTGTTCCTCGCCCGCGATGACGGGGTTGTCGGGTTCGTGGTCATAGGTCGCGGCCCACAGCCCGTAACCCTCCCAGCCCTCCGGCTCGGAAGTCCACAGCTCCGCCGGCCGGGACTCCATCTGGTCGGCCGACTGCCTGAGAAAATCGGGCAGGTCGGCCACGGCCTCTGCAAACTCCGGCTCCGGCCTG
>JASFTU010000404.1:0-3444 GCA_050050635.1 Candidatus Brocadiaceae bacterium | reverse complement strand
CTTCTCGCAGCCGGCCTTCCAGCGGCTAAGGGAGGGCCAGAGCAGCTTCACCGACGTCGCTATCTACCGCCTGGGCAGCGCGACCCTGCTGGGGGAGGGTGAGCCGACGACCCTTCCAGTGGGCGTCGTATCGTCGTCCCTCCTTTCGGTCCTGCACGCCACTCCCATCCTCGGGCGGACCTTCCTGCCGGAGGAAGATGGTCCGGCAGCGACGAGAGTCGCCCTCGTCAGCCAGGAGATCTGGCAAGAGCGATTCGGCGCCGACCCGGATATTCTGGGCAGGTCCGTCAATCTGAGCGGTGCATCCTACACCATCGTGGGTGTCCTCCCCGCGGTGTTGCAGCTCCGCAGCTTCTACAGGTCCGGATCCGCCTTCTCCCGCGGGTTCTGGGTTCCTCTCGGCCTGGATGCGGATGAGTTCCGGGACGACAGCAACTGGTACCAGGCCGTCGCCCGGCTGCGGCCCCACGTGCCTGGAGATCGTGCGGAGGCGGAAG
The DNA here is from genome assembly GCA_050050635.1 of Candidatus Brocadiaceae bacterium. GTDB lineage: Bacteria > Planctomycetota > Brocadiia > SM23-32 > SM23-32 > JASFTU01. The sequence goes on along the minus strand of JASFTU010000404.1, from coordinate 2,947 downwards.
CCGCGACCCTGGTCCGGGGGGAGAACAGCTCGTACAGCTATGGGGCCCGGGTGCGGAGCCTGACGGAGGAATGGACCGGTGCGTATCGGAAGCCGCTGGCGCTTCTGATGGGTGCCGCGCTGGTCCTGCTTCTCGTCGCGTGCGGGAACGTCGCGGCCCTGCTGATCGGCGAGACCCCGGGCCGCGAGGGGGAGATGACGACGCGCTGGGCCCTGGGCGCTGGGGGCCGGAGACTCGGTCAGCAGTTACTTGTCGAGAGTCTTCTTCTGGGCGCGGCCGGGAGCGTTCTCGGGGTAGTCATCTCCCTCTTCGGCACGCGCCTCCTCTTGGGCCTGGCGCCTCCCATCCCCCGCCTGGAAGAGGTGGGAATCAACCGGTGGGTGCTCCTCTTCTCGGTGGCGGCGGGGGCCGTCACGAGCCTGGGCTTCGGAATGGCTCCCGTCCTCCAGATGGCGAGACGGCGGGCTGGGGAGGCGCTGGGAAGGGGAGTCCGGGTCGCGGGGCGGCGCGGTGCGTTTCTCCACCGCGCGGTGGTCTCGGGTGAGATCGCTCTGACCGTCCTGCTGCTGGTGGGCGGTGGTCTGCTGGCCAAGAGCCTCTTCACCCTCCTGGATGTGGACACCGGGTTCGAGCGGGAGGGCCTCATCGAAGCTCGGGTGTCCCTTCCGTCCTATCTGGTGCCGGATCCGAACCGGCGCCGCCTGATCCACCAGGAGATGGTGGAGGCGCTGCGCGCCCTGCCGGGGGTCCTGCGAGTGAGTGGAGCGGCAACGGTGCCCTTCGCCGGCGGCTTGAACAGCAACGGCATCGAGATCGTGGGCCGGCGTTCGGGGTCGGAAGAGGAGATGACTGTCGCCGAGCGCCGGCGCGTATACCCCGGCTATTTCCGGACCATGGGCATCCCTCTCCTTCGAGGGAGGGACCTCAGCGACGCGGATCGGATGGGCGCCCCGCCGGTAGCCGTCATCAGCCAGGCCATGGCCGATCGGTTCTGGCCAGGGCAGAACCCCATCGGAGCCCGCTTCGTCGCTCATGACACCCTCACCGTCGTGGGGGTCGTCGGTGACGTTCGGCACGAGTCGCTGAGGGCCGCGCATCACCCCACGTTCTACATTCCCGACGCTCAGCAGACGATCCAGGTCCCCATGAGCCTGGTCCTACGAACGGCCGGTGATCCGGAGCCCCTGCTCCCCCTCATCCGGGATGCGGTCAGGAGAGTCCATCCCCGTGCGCCCATCCGCCGCCTCGCACCGGCACCCTCGTTGGTAGCGGAATCGACACGAGAGGAGCGCTTCCGAGCCGTCCTCTTCGTTGTCTTCGGTGCGGTAGCCGTCCTGCTCGCCGGGGCCGGTGTCTTCGGGGTCACGGCCCGCGGAGTCGAGGCCCGGCGCGGCGAGATGGGCATCCGCGTGGCTCTTGGCGCTCGGGGCTGCCACCTCCTGCGCCTGACCATGCTTCCAGGCCTGTCCGCCGGCTCGATCGGGCTGGTTACGGGACTGGCGGCGGCGCTGGGGGCGAGTCGCCTGCTGAGCGGGTTCCTCTTCGAGGTGAAGACGTGGGATCCGACGACCTACGGCGTCGTGGCGCTCACGGTCCTCGGCATCAGCCTGGCGGCCACCTACCTGCCGTCACGGCGGATCCAAAGTCTGGACCCGGGCACGGTTCTGCGGGAGGAGTGAGGTGGGGAGCGCCTCCCAGCGGGCCGCTCCGCTGTGAGCGAGGTTGCGCCCGGCGGTGCGAGGCGCGATCGCCGCTCAACTCGCGCAGGGGATTCCTCGCGACCGAGACACAACCGCGGGGGCGAAGCACGCTGGGGCCACCCGTTCCAACCAAACCCGGCGATCGGCTGTCCAATGTATAACGACGCTATACAACCGCCGCCGGGAGACGAGGAGCCGGGAGGAGTATGGCCAAGCGCGCATTGGGCGAGTTCGAGCACCAGGTCCTGTTATGCATCCTGCGCAACGGATCGGAGTCGTTCAGCACCGAGATCGTCTTCGAGCTGGAGGCCCGCACGGGTAAGGAGGTGGCCACGGCGGCGGTCTTCGTGGCGCTGCAACGGCTGAGGGAGAAGGGTCTGCTGGCGGACCGGGTGGTGGATCCCGGCGATGAGGGCGGACACGCCCGGCGCTATTTCCGCCTCACGCCGCTGGCGCTGGAGGTGCTGGCCGAATCGAGGCAACAGTACCTGAGTCTGTGGGACGGAGTGGAGGCGCTGCTGGACGAAGCGTAGCGAAAGGAACCGCAGATGTCGGATCGAGAGCATGAGCCCCGGTCGCCGAGGGTCGCCCGCTGGTTTCTGCGGCGACTGCTCGGCCGCAAGCGGCTGGAGGACCAGGGCGCCGAGCTGGAGGAGCTGTACAGGCGGAGGGTCGAGCGGTTCGGGTCCTCGCGGGCCGGGCTCTGGTACTGGCGCCAGCTGTTCGGGTTCGTGATCCGCTGGCGTGCCGTCAGGCGGTACCCGGCCACGGGCCCTCGCGGCGCGCCGGCCGGCGGACGGCGCAGAGGCAGTGCTTCCGTCCTCGAGTCGCTGGGCCAGGACGTGCGGTTCGGGCTCAGGATGACGCTTCGCGGGATGAGGCGGCGGCCCAGTTTCTTCGTGTTCGCGGCACTGATCATCGGTCTGGGTGTGGCGGCGGCCAGCTCGGTGTTCAGCGTGACGAACGCGCTGTTGCTGCGGCCGCTGCCGTTCGAGGAGCCGGAGCGGCTCGTCTGGGTCGCTCGGGGCATTGGTGGCGGCATGAGCAACGTCACGTCGCGCACCTCCAACCTGCGCGACTACAGGGAGATGAACCGGTCGTTCGAAGCGCTTACCGGCTACTTCGCCTTCTTCGAGTACGAGAGCTACAACCTGGTCGGCGTCGGTCGACCCGAGCGTCTGGTCGGCGTCGGAGTCGCGCAGAACTTCCTCGATGTGCTGGGCGTGCGGCCGCTGCTGGGCCGCAAC
>JASFTU010000403.1:0-3456 GCA_050050635.1 Candidatus Brocadiaceae bacterium | reverse complement strand
TGCCAGAGGTCGTTCCTCACTGCTCCTTGCACACTGCTCCCTCCTCGCGGTCGGCCGATGGCGGCAAGAAGGCTCACCGCGATGGTGGGGGACAAACGCGAAGAACGCCAGGTCAAATCAGCGAAAGCCCACTGATTACTGAGCACAGGCCACTCGTTTCGCTCCCTACTGCCCCTTTTGGTTGCTTGGGGAGCAGCTTTGGCTTACGCTGCCTGCGGCCGACAGAGCCCGAGGAGGGACAATGCCGTGGATAAGGACCTGAAGGACTTGATCGAGATATCGAACGCCGTGGGCAGCGACCCCCAGCTCGTTCAGGGGGGCGGCGGCAACACCAGCTTGAAGACCGACGGGGGCCGCCTGATGTACGTGAAGGCCAGCGGGACGAGCCTGGCGGAGATGCAGGAGGGCCTCGGCTATCGGCTGGTGGACGTGCAGAAGTGCATCGACATCATCGAGGACGAGTCGGTGGGGGCGATGGAGATCGAGGAGCGGGAGCGGGAAGTGCAGCGGCGGCTGAAGGAGTGCTGCCGCGACGAGCTGCCCGGGCGGCCCTCGGTGGAAACCAGCCTGCACGCCCTGCTGGGCCGCTGCGTCGTGCATACCCACCCCGCCGTGCTGAACGGCCTGCTCTGCGCGCAGGAGGGCCGCCAGGCGCTGGAAGAGCTGTTCGAGCACCTGGAGTGCGAGCCCCTTTACATCGACTACGCCGGCGCGGGCTACACCCTGGCCTCGCGGATGCACGGGGAGCTGGGCGCCTACGAGAAGACCCACGGGCGGCAGCCGGAGGTGATATTCCTGGAAAACCACGGTCTGTTCGTCAGCACGGAGGAAGCCGAGCGCGCCCTGGAGCTGACGCGCCACGTGTGCGGGGCGGTGCGGGCACTGGCCGAACGGACGCTGGAAGGCGCGGGCCTGCCGCCGTTCCCGCACGCCAGCGAGGTTTACGAGCAAGAGGCGGTGGCGGAGGTGGCCGCCGCCATGCGCCGGTTCTACTCCGAGCTCTTCGGGGGCACCGCGCTGGTCCGGTTTACGAACGACAGGGCCGTCACCGATTTCCTGCGCCATCCCAACGCGCGGGAGCTGAGCCAGACCGACCCCCTGGTGCCCGACGAGGTGGTCTATTGCCGGGACAGCGCGGTGTGGGTGGAGCTGCCTTACGACATGGAAGACGCCCAGCAGATGGTGGTCACCAGGCTCAGAGGGGCGGAAGCGGGCGTTGATACCCCGCTGTGCGTGCTGGTGGACGAGCTGGGCCTGTTCACGGCCGCCCCGTCGCCGAAGCTACTGGAGGCGGCCTCCAGCACCATGCGGGCGATCCTGCAGAGCCTTTCGGTCGCCGCCCATTTCGGGGGCCCGCGACCCCTCACCGCCGGTGCGTTGGAGTTCCTCCGCGGCTGGGAGGTGGAACGGTTCCGCCGCGGCATGGTCTCGGCGGTCGAGGGCGAGGCCTCCGTGGCCGGCAAGGTGGCGCTGGTTACCGGCGCGGGCAGCGGGCTGGGCAGGGGCATATCGCTGCGGCTCGCCGAGAAGGGGGCGCACGTTCTGCTGGCCGACATCGACGTGGACGGCGCCCGGGAGACAGCCGGTCGCATTGAAGAGCAGGACTGGCCCGGCACGGGGCATCCGGTGGGGACCGACGTCACCTCCGAAGGGCGGGTGAGGGAGATGTTCGCAGAGGCGGTCGGCCGGCTCGGGGGCCTGGACATCCTGGTGAACTGCGCGGGCATCGCCCCGGCCCATCCCCTGGCGGAGTTCCCGGTCGACGAGTGGCGGCGGGCGCTGGAGGTGAACCTGACCGGCTACTTCCTGGTGGCGCGCGAGGGTGCCCGGTGCATGGCGCGGCAGCAGATGGGCGGGGCCATAATCAACGTCTCCTCCAAGACGGGCCTGGAGGCTTCGAAGCACAACAGCGCCTACAACGCCACCAAGGCTGGGCAGGTGCACCTGGCCCGCGGCTGGGCGCTGGACCTGGCCGAACACCGCATCCGCGTCAATACGGTCTGCCCCGGCAATGTGTTCACCGAATCGAAGATCTGGAACGAAGACTACATCCGGACGGTGGCACAGAAGCGCGGCATCGAACCCGAAGAGGTGATCCCCTACTACATAGGGCTCAGCGCGCTGAAGGAGGAGATCACCTGGGCGGACGTGGGCGACGCGGTGGCGTTCCTGGCCAGCGAGAGCGCCTCGAAGATCACCGGGCAAGCCCTGGTGGTGGACGCGGGACAGGTGTTCGTGCGCTGAGGCAGGCGGCCGTCTGGTGGGGCTTTTCCTGTTTTTCGCTGCGGCGTGGCGAGGTCGGTTGCAGCGGCCGTGAGGGGCAGCGTCTTCGCTTTGACAGTGGCCAGGGGGTCAAGTATAACGCGCTTGAGCAGCGGCCGCTGCGCCCCGCGAACTCTGCCTGAGGACGCCCCGATGACAGCCGAGGAAGTGCTGAAGACAATCGAGGAAGGGGACATCCAGGTTGTCGACCTCCGGTTCATGGACCTGCCGGGGCAGTGGCAGCACTTCAGCATACCGGCCCAGAAGCTGACCGCCTCGTCCTTCGAGGAGGGTTTCGGGATCGACGCCTCCAGCGTGCGGGGCTGGCGGGCCATCAACAACAGCGACATGCTGGTGCTGCCGGACGCGGAGAGCGCCGTCCGCGACCCCTTCGCGGAGCTGCCGACTCTGATACTGAACTGCGCGGTGGCCGACCCCATCAGCCGGGAGAACTACGACCGGGACCCCCGCCACATCGCCACGAAGGCGGGCCATTACCTGCGCACCTCGGGCGTGGGCGACACCGCCTACTTCGGGCCGGAGGCGGAGTTTTTCATATTCGACGAGGTCCGCTACGACAGCACGACCAATGCCTGCCACTACGTGGTCGACAGCGTGGAGGGGAGCTGGAACACCGGCCGGCGTGAGGAGCCCAACCTGGGCCACAAGATCCGGACCAAGGGCGGTTACTTCCCGGTGCCGCCGGTGGACAGCATGCAGGCGCTGCGCGACGAGATGATGCAGACCATGCAGGCCTGCGGGATCAACGTGGAGTGCCACCACCACGAGGTGGCCACGGGAGGCCAGGCAGAGATCGACCTGCGCTACGACAGGCTGCTGCGCACAGCGGACCACCTGCTGCTGTTCAAGTACATCGTCAAGAACGTGGCACAGCACCACGGCAAGACGGCCACGTTCATGCCCAAGCCCCTGTTCGGCGACAACGGAAGCGGGATGCACATCCACTTCTCGCTGTGGAAGGGGGAGAAGCCGTTGTTCGCGGGCGAGGAATACGCCGGGCTCAGCGAGGCCGCCCTGCACGCGGTGGGCGGGCTGCTGGAACACGCCCCGGCGCTGGTGGCGATCACCAGTCCGACCACCAACTCCTACCGCCGGCTGGTGCCCGGCTACGAGGCCCCCGTGAACCTGGCCTATTCGTGTCGCAACCGCAGCGCGGCGGTGCGGATTCCGATG
>JASFTU010000402.1:0-3464 GCA_050050635.1 Candidatus Brocadiaceae bacterium | reverse complement strand
ACGGCGGAGGTGTGGAGCGCGCCCGGGGCGTCTTCGAGATACAGGGGCAGGCCCACGTGCGCGTCTCGGGCCTGAAGCTGATCGGCGGCGGCCAGCGCGGGCGCTCCGGCTTCCTGCTCCGTCGCGCGCACCACGTCACCATACAGGGATGCCACACGTTGCGCACGGGCTCGTCGGGGGTCAAGTTGATCGAATGCCGCGACGTGGTCGTGGACGGCAACGAGATCGAGCGGGCCTGCCTGAGCGGCGCCGAGGAGTGCATCACCGTCAAGATGGACTCCGACTGCGTCCGGGTGAGTAACAATCACATCCACGACTGCCGCAAGGAAGGAATCGACGTCAAGGAGGGCGCGCGGAACGTGCGCGTATCCGGGAATCACATCCACCACGTCGAACGGCAGGGGCTCTACACGGACGCCTGGGACCGGGAGACGTTCAACGTCGAGTTCTCCGGCAACGTGATCCACGATTGCGGTTTCGGGATTGCGGCATGCTCGGAGACCGGGGGTCTGCTGCACGACGTGCGCATCTGCAACAACGTCGTCTACAACTGCGCCGGACCCGGGCTGGTGCTCGCCGATTGGGGCAGGGGCGAGAACCACCCGGTCCGCAGCGTCGCGTTCATCAACAACACGGTACACCGGTGCGGTTCCCGCTGGGGCGGCGGCATGCATTTCTACACGACCGAAGCCGAGAACGTGCTGGTCCGGAACAACATCTTCAGCCTCTGCGGCCCCCCGCCCGTGGACATGCGGAAAGAGCCGGTGAGCCGACGGATCGACCACAACCTGTTCCATGGGCCGGACCGCGCGTTCGGGCTGGCGGCCGTGCGGGGAGACCCGCTGTTCGTGGACGCCGACGGGGGTGACTTCCGCCTCCGGCCCGGTTCACCGGCCATAGACGCCGGCTCCCCGGAGGAGGCCCCGGGCCGCGACATCGGTGGGCGGGAGCGGCCGTGGGGCGATGGCATGGACATCGGCGCATGGGAGTACACCGGCGGAACTCAAGCTGGGAAGAAGCAAGGGGAGAGGCAATGAGAAGAGGATGGTTGTGGACGGTCGCATTGCTGCTTGGCGTCAGCCTCTGTTCGGTCGCAGATGCTGCGCTCGAACTGCCTTCGGTCATCGGCGAGAACATGGTGCTCCAGCGGCAGACGGGTGCCGCCGTCTGGGGATGGGACGAGCCGGGGAGCACGGTGGCCGTCCGCTTCCGCGACGAGGAGGCCACGGCGCAGGCGGGCGAGGACGGCCGCTGGTCGGTCCGCCTCCCCACGGGCGCCGCGGGCGGCCCGTTCGAGCTGCAGGTCCGGGGGACGAGCGAGAGAGTCATCGGCAACGTCCTGGTCGGGGAGGTGTGGGTGGCCGGCGGCCAGAGCAACATGTGGTGGCACGTCAGCAAATGCAGGGACGTTGTCCGGGTGGTCGAGGAGGCCGACTGCCCGGAGGTCCGGATGTTCGACGCCAACACCCATCCCCGCCAGGCCGGATGGGTGGCAGAGGAGCCGCAGAGGACCGTGAAGGCCCGGTGGCAGGTGACCTCGCCGGAGACCGTCCGCGGCTACCCCGGCGTGCCCTACTTCTTCGCCCGCGAGTTGCACGAGGAGCTGGACGTGCCGGTCGGCATCGTGCATCTGGCCGTGCCTGCAACGCGCATCGAGCCCTGGCTGAGCAGGGAGCTGGCAGGGGCTCACTTCCCCCACCTGGTCGGCTACTGGGAGATGAGACGCGAGCGATACCCGCGGGAGGTGGAGGAGTACGAGAGGGCGCTGGAGCAGTGGCAGGAACGGAAGGCTGCCGCCGAGCAGGAGGGCAGCGATCCCCCGCCCGAGCCCGATCGCCCGCGCAATCCATCGCGGCGATGCCCCGGGGCGCTGTTCGACGGCATGGTCCGCCCCGTCGCACCTTACGCGACGCGCGGCTTCCTCTGGTGGCAGGGCGAGAGCAACGCCTCCGAGGCGATCCAGTACAGGGTCCTGTTCCCGGCACTCATACAGGACTGGCGACGCTGGTGGCGCCAGCCCGACGCGCCGTTCCTGTTCGTCGAGCTGGCCGAGTTCCTGGCCGAGCAGAACCGGCCCGTCGAGGACGCGCCCTGGCCCGCCCTGCGCGACGCACAGCACGAGGCGCTCCGCCTGGACAACACGGCGATGGTCTGCACGCTGGACATCCTGGAGGAGAACGAGCCGCTCGGCAACATTCATCCGCGCAACAAGCAGCTCGCGGGCCATCGCCTGTTCCTGGCGGCCATGGCCAACGTGTACGGACGCGAGGACCTGGTGTGGTCGGGCCCCACGTTCCGGTCGGCCGAGTTCGACGGGGGCACGGTCACCGTCGCCTTCGATCACGTGGGCGGCGGACTGGTGGCGGGCGGCGGCTCGGAGCTGGAGGGCTTCGCCGTGGCCGGTCCGGACAGGGAGTTCCACCGGGCGAACGCGGCCATCGTCGGTGATACCGTGGAACTGAGGTGCGAGGCGGTGCCGCAGCCGGTCGCGGCGCGTTACGCGTGGGCGAACAACCCGATCGGCAACCTGTTCAACCGCCAGGGACTGCCCGCTCCGCCCTTCCGCACCGACCGATGGCTGCTGATCACGCCGCCCGTTCGCTGACGACCGAGGAGGCACCCCGGAAGATGGAGAAGCGAGCGCTGGGCAAGACGGGCATGAGGGTCTCCGCCATCGGGTTCGGCGGCGCCCCGCTCGGCCTGCAGGGATACCTGGACGCCGAGGACAAGTCCTCTGCGGCGTTCGAGCGCCGGGCACAGGCGGCGGTGGTGACGGCCTTCGAGCTGGGGATCAACTTCTTCGACACCGCGCCGGGTTACGGCGACGGCCGCTCGGAGGAGATCATCGGTCGCGCGCTGGAGGAGCACCGGGACGAGGTCCTGCTGGCTACCAAGTTCCATCAGTGGCGCGAGGAGGACCCCGGTGGGGCCCGGGAGACGTTCGAACGGAGCCTGCGGCTGCTCCGCACCGATCACGTGGACCTGCTCCAGGTGCACGGCGGACTGTTCACCGATCGGGACGCCGACCTCCTGCTCGGATCGCCCGTCCTGGATTGGGCCCGGCGGGAGAGGGAGCGCGGACGCTGCCGCCACCTGGGCATCACGGCCGAGACCACCAGCGGCGCCCTGGAGCGACTGCTCCAGACGGGCATCTTCGAGACGCTCCAGATCGCTTACGGCTTCATCTACCAGTGCCACTGCGACTACCAGCGGGGCCCGAAGGGGATCATACCCCTCGCGCGGGATCTCGGGATCGGCATCCTGAGCATGCGAACGGCCACCAGCGGCTTCCTGCAGCGCGTCCTCACGGCGGAGTTCCCCCGGCTCTCGGCCGAGGCGGTGACCGAACTCGCCATACGCTTCGTTCTCTCCACCCCCGAGGTGGATTGCGCGCTGGTGGGGATGAAGCGTGCGGAGGAGGTAGTCGCCAACGTGCGTCTGGCCGAGGACCTCACCAACCGGCT
>JASFTU010000401.1:0-3464 GCA_050050635.1 Candidatus Brocadiaceae bacterium | reverse complement strand
GTGGACTTCGGCGATCTGAAGGCCGTGCTCCACATGTTCCTCCGGTTGCTGTTCCGGCAGGATGTCGACGTGCGTTTCGAGCCGGATTTCTTCCCGTTCACCGAACCGAGTGCCCAGGTTCACTGCTCCTGCGTTATCTGCCAGGGGGAAGGCTGCCGGACCTGCTCCTACTCCGGCTGGCTGGAGCTGCTCGGCTGCGGCATGGTTGACCCGAACGTCTTCGAAGCCGTGGGCTACGATCCCGAACGCTACACCGGCTTCGCCTTCGGCGTCGGCGCCGACAGACTGGCCATGGTCAAGTACCAGATCCCGGACGGACGCCTTCTCTTTCAGGGAGACGTCCGTTTCCTGCAGCAGTTCTAAGCCCTCGACGATCCGGCGAGGCCATGAAAGCGAGCTACAACTGGCTGCGAGACTACTGCGAGTTCGACCTGCCAGCCCACGAACTGGCCGCGCGGCTGAGCCACTGCGGACTGGGCGTTGAGAGCTACGAGCCCCGGGGCGACGACTGGATGCTGGACGTCGAGGTCAAGACCAACCGTCCCGATTGTCTCTGTCACCTGGGCGTTGCCCGCGAGGTCGCGGCCGTCACGGGCGGCGAGGCCCGTAGGCCGGAGTTCGTGCTTGAGGAGGACCCCGACCGCCCCTTCGGGCAGGCCGCCAGCGTGGAAGTCGCTGCCCCCGACCTCTGCCCGCACTACACGGCGCGGGTCATCTCCGGCGTCCGGATCGGTCCCTCTCCGGAGTGGATGCAGGAACGCCTGGACACCTGCGGGATCAGGCCGATCAACAACGTTGTGGACGTCACGAACTACGTGATGCTCGAGGCCGGCCAGCCGCTGCATGCCTTCGACCTCGCGTTGCTGGACGAGAGCAAGATCATCGTCCGCCGGGCGGGCGCCGGCGAAGTGCTCATCACCATCGACGGACAGGAGCACGAGCTGGTGGGCGAGGAATGCGTCATAGCGGACGTCAGCGGGCCGGTCGCCCTGGCCGGCATCATGGGCGGGCTGGAGTCGGAGATCGGCGACTCCACAACGGACGTTCTGCTGGAAGCGGCACGATTCGATCCACGCACGACGCGTCGGACCTCGCGGACGCACGCGGTCGCCAGCGAGTCCTCGTACCGCTTCGAGCGCGGCATAGACCCTGAGATCACCGACTGGGCATCGAGGCGGGCCTGCCAGCTCATCCTGGAGCTGGCGGGCGGAAGAGTGCTGAACGGTTCGGCCGATATCAGGGCAGATGCCGGGGCCGACGTTACCCCCGAGGTATCACTCCGCTTCGCACGGCTGAAGCTGGTCCTCGGGCTGGAAGTGCGCCCCGATGAGGCGGCGCAGATATTCAGGAGCCTCGGCCTGGCAGTTCTGGACCTGGACGAGACGGGCGTCACCGTCCGGGTGCCCAGTTGGCGCAGCGACCTCACGAGGGAAGTGGACCTCATCGAGGAGGTGGCGCGCATCCATGGCTACGAACGGATAAGCGAAACAACCGACATGCCCGTTCGACCGGTGCTGCCGAGCGTGGCGGAACTCGCCGGGCGCCGGACGAGGCAACTGCTGGCGGGAGAAGGCTTCAACGAAGTGATGACCTACAGCCTGGTCCTGCCCACCGAGCTCCAGCTCTCCCAGCCCTGGTACGACGGCGAGCCGGTCGGAGTCCGGAACCCCATCAGCGCGGAGAGGACCCACCTGCCGCTGACCAACATGGCGAATCTGCTCCACGTCAAGCACTTCAACGCCACCCGGGGCACGCCGCGGGTCGATCTGTTCGAGCTCGGGGCCCTCTACCTGCCGCGCGCTGGTGAAGACACTCCGGAGGAGATGCCCTGCCTGACGCTACTGACCGACAGGGAGGACGGTTTGCGGTTCCTCAAGGGCGTGCTGGCGAACCTGCTGGACAGCCTGGGGGTGGCGGCAGAGGTCGAGGAAGAACCGGAGGCGGCGGGGCCTTTCGGTCCTGCAGAGGCATTGACGCTGCACATGGGGGACGAGATGTTGGGCTGCGCTGGTGTCGTTGCCCCCGAAGTTGCGGAGGAGCTCGGCCTGTCGAACCGCCCTGCTCTGCTGGAGTTGGACTTCTCGGCGCTGGTGGACCGCTGCCGGCTGAGCCCGCCCTACCGTCCCGTCCCCGCCTATCCCGCCGCGGAACGCGACCTGGCCATCGTCGTCGAGGAGCGAGTCCTCTGGGCGGACATCGAGCGGTGCGTCCTCCGGAACGCTCCGGACGTGCTGGAGTCGGTGGGATTCTTCGACCTGTACCGGGGGCAGAGCATCCCCTCGGGAAGGAAGAGCGTCGCCTTCTCGCTGACCTTCCGTCGAGAGGACCGCACCATAACCTCCGAAGAGGCCGAAGAGGCGCGAACCACCATCCTCTCGGCGCTGGAGCGTGAACTCGGTGCGGAGCTTCGCTGAGCCGGCGCTGAGGGTCTGTTGACAGGGTCGCCCGCCGGCCATACCATACCGTCTTGCTCGGCCGGACGCCTGATCCGCATCCCTCGACTCCCGTTCGGTGCATCCATGTTTCGCAAGGTGGCGATCATTGGCCCGGGGCTCATCGGTGGTTCGATGGGCATAGCCCTCCGCCAGAAGGAACTGGCCGAGCTCGTCGTGGGCATCGGGCGCCGGGAGGAATCGCTGCAGCGGGCGGTGGGCGTCGGTGCGGTGGACGAGACTACGCTGGACGTGCGGGAAGGAGTCCACGGGGCCGACCTCGTCGTCCTGGCCACGCCGGCGGACGAGTTCCAGCAGTTGGCCGCGGCAGCCGCACCGGCGCTCAAGCCCAGAGCCATCGTCACCGACGTGGCCAGCACCAAGGTGAAGGTAATCGAGACGATCTCCGCCACGTTGCGCGAGCGCCCGGAGGTGGCCTACATCCCGACCCACCCGATGGCCGGCAGCGAGCACAGCGGCCCGCTGGCCGCCCGTGGGGACCTGTTCCAGGGCGCCGTGTGCATCATCACTCCGCTGACCAACACCTTTCCCGAGACCAAGAGCGCGATCGTGCGCATGTGGGAGTCGCTGGGGGCCCACACAGTCAGCATGACTCCCCAGGCGCACGACCGTCTGGTTGCCCGGATCAGCCATACGCCGCATCTGGCCGCTGCCGCACTGATGGCTCTCACCGAAGACGATGAAGCGCGCCTCGGCGGCGGGGGGCTGCGGGACACCACGCGCGTCGCCAGCGGAGACCCCGACCTGTGGGTGGGCATCTGCAGGGCTAACAGGGGAGAGGTCCACGCGGCGTTGCGAGACTACATTGCCATTCTGGAGGAGGTGGCCGCTTCCCTGCGCAACGGTGACCTGGGTTACCTGAAGGACTTCCTCCAGAAGGCAAAACGCAAACGGGACGAGACCATAGCCAACGAAGAGAACTCCGCATAGCCCACTGACAGCCATGCAGTACAGAGTCGAAGTAATCCACAAGCAGGACTGCAAGGACCCGGACGGAGTGAGCGCCCTGGC
>JASFTU010000400.1:0-3464 GCA_050050635.1 Candidatus Brocadiaceae bacterium | reverse complement strand
CTGTCTGAGCCGACAGGACGCTATGTGTTGATCGGAGGCGTGCATCGCCGACCCATGGCTATGCTGCAACCAGGTCGCAAGAAGAAGGACATGCCCGACGGGCTGTTCGTGAAGTGCGACGGCTGTGGCGAGATGGTCTATCGCAAGAGCGTCGAGGAACTCCTCCAGATCTGCCCGGAGTGCAACTACCACTTCCGCATCGGCGCCCGGGAACGCGTTCGCTTCCACGTCGATGAGGGGACGTTCCAGGAGATCGACGGCGACCTCAGGGCGTGCGATCCCCTGAACTTCATCGCCGCCAAGGCCTACGCCGACCAGCTCGAGGACTACGCCGAGAGAAGCGGCCTGAACGAGGCCATCCTGTGCGGCCGATGTGAGATCGAGGGCCGGCCCGTGATCTTTGCGGCCCTGGACTTCAGGTTCTCCGGCGGGAGCATGGGCAGCGTGGTCGGCGAGAAGGTGACCCGGAGCATCGAGCTGGCCATGGAGGAAGGGCTCCCCCTGGTGACCGTCTCGGCGTCGGGTGGGGCGCGCATGCAGGAGAGCGCGCTCTCGTTGATGCAGATGGCCAAAACCTGCGCGGCCCTGCACAGGTTCAGCTCGGCCGGCGGCGCCTACCTGAGCGTCATGACCCATCCCACGACGGGGGGAGTCACCGCGAGCTGGGCGTCCATGGGCGACGTGATCATCGCGGAGCCGGGGGCACTGATCGGCTTCGCCGGGCGCCGGGTGCTCAAGCAGACCATCAAGGAGGAACTCCCGCCCGACTTCCAGACGGCGGAGTTCCTGCTGGAGCACGGCTTCATCGACATGATAGTGGAGCGCCGGGAGATCAAGTCCACCGTTGGTCGCCTGTTGCGCTACCTTGCCTGAGAGCCGTGCCCGGCTCTGCAGGCGCACTCGCCGCCGGGGCCGGGGGGGCCTGCCGACGGCCCGGCCACCTCAGATTGACTTGACAGTTCTGGGGGCACGCCGTACTTTGGAGACCAAAGCTGTGAAACCGGCTCTTCCGGTGATCGAGGGCGCAGATGTACTTCTCAGGCATAGCAGACGAGGCCGGCGACGACATCCAGACCCAGATCAGGGCCCACAGGGAACTGGGCTGGCACCACGTCGAGCTGCGCAATGTCGACGGCGTCGGCGTGGCCGATCTCTCAGACCGCTCCTTCGACGAGGTGGCAGAGGAAGTCAGCGACGCCGGCCTGGCCATATCGTGTTTCGCTTCTCAACTTTGCAACTGGTCTCGCCCCGTTAGCAAGCATCCGGACATAGACCGTCACGAGCTGCAGCGGGCGATTCCGCGGATGCGGCGCACGGGTTGCCGTTACATCCGAACCATGAGCTACCCCAACGCCGGGTGGCTCGAGGAGGAGTGGCGCGACGAAGTCGTCGCGCGGCTGCAGGTGCTGGCCGAGATGGCCGAGGACGGCGGCGTCACGCTCGTCCACGAGAACTGCAACGGCTGGGGCGGCCTGGGGGCCGCTCAGTCCCTGGAGCTGCTCGAGCGAGTTGACTCCCCTGCCCTGAAGTTACTGTGGGATACCGGCAACCCCGTCTCGCACGACCAGGACCCCTGGGAGTACTACGACGCCGTCAAGGAGCACGTCGTCTACGTGCACATAAAGGACGGTGTGAAGGAAGATGGCGGGATGACCTACACCTACCCCGGCGAGGGCGCCGGTTGTGTGGAGGACGTGCTCAGTGACCTCATCGGCCGGGGCTACCAGGACGGAGTCTCCATCGAACCACACCTGGCCGCCGTGGTCCATGAGGGGAAGGCAGCGTCGGCGGCCGAAAGCGCCTACGATCGGTACGTGGAGTACGGCCGCCGGCTGATGAAGCTGGTGGGCCGGCTGAAGTAAGAGGGGGCGTTCAGGGGGTACGGCTCGAGTCGTGCTGAAAACCGGAGGACGGCGATGCTATCCAGTGTAGATCCGATAGGAAAGATTCAGCAGATCTACCGGGAGGGTACCCGAAAGGTCCCCTACACGATGTTCATGAACGTCTTCAACGAGCTGCTCGCCGATCCGTCCGAGCTGGTGCCCAGGGAGCCCTCCCCCGAACTGCGCGAGAGGTTCCGGGCCCTGTGCATGGCCGCCAACGTCGGCGTGGCGGACCCGGAAGGGCGAGGAGACGAGCGGGTCCAGGAATTCCTCGAGAAGGTCTATCCCGTCTGGCGCGATGAGCTCCCGGCGGAGGAGTTTGAGGAGTACGAACGGATCGTCGAGGGGAGGATGCGCGAGCGGTTCCGGGGCGCGCGGCAGGAAGGCGCCCCCGAGGTGGAGGCACCCGCCGGCGCCGGCGAATCCGCCCGGCTGCTGAAGCGGCTCGGGCTGGTCGAGGGCGAACCCGAGGAGGAGGCTGCGGCGGGGGCGGGTGAGCCACTCGCCGAGGTGTTCGGGAGCGTGGACCGACTCATCGCCGCCGCAAAGGATGGCCGCATCGAGCCCCGGCTCACCACGCGCCAGGAGGACGAAGAGTGGACCCGGTATCGGCTCGGCGACCACGAGGTCAGCGTCAAGCTGGCACGGACGGACGGCCAGCTGTACGTCGTCCTGGGCACCGACGTGGGGTACGAGGGCGTCCCCGAGGCGGGCGTGCGGATCACCGACATCGCGGCCGAGATGCGCTACGTGCGCATGTCCGACTACGCCTACCTGCGGGAGGGCGAGGAGGCTACCTACACGCTGAAGGTCGGCCCGAGGCGGGCGACCATCGCGTCCGGGCTCGACGCCGACACTCCGCCCAGGGACCTCCTGGTCCAGATTCAGAGGCTCCACCGCGACCTGGGTGAGCTTGTCGAGCGGATCGAGAGCTGACCGCGGCCCCTGCGGTTTGCTGAGCCAGTCGGCGGCCGGGTCTGCCCCGCTGTCGGCACGGCGCGTCCCCCAACTGCCGGATCAGCCATGCCCGTCACAGTAACCATCATCTCGACCGGTGAGGAGCTTGTCCTCGGCCGCACAGCGGACGGCAACGCTCCATTCCTCGCCGCCGAGCTGGGCAGGCGCGGCTTCGTCGTGCGACGCATCGTGGTGGTGGGGGACAATCCGGAGGTGCTCCGCGACGAGATATCGCGGAGTCTGACCGACTGCCGACTGGTGCTGGTCAGCGGCGGCCTGGGCCCGACGGCCGATGACCGGACGCGTTCGGCGATCGCCGAAGCGGTGGGGCGGGAGTTGGCCGAGGACCTCGATGCGCGTCGCCACGTGATCGATCGGCTCCACAGCTTCGGCCGGGAGGCCACCCCCGCCCAGCTCTCGCAGGCCCTGCTGCCCGCCGGGGCCCGGGCCTTCCCCAACCCGCGAGGCACCGCCCGAGGCTTCGCGTGCGAAGTGGACGGCGCGTGGGTGGTGGCCATGCCGGGCGTGCCGGACGAGATGCACGCGATGTTCCGCGACGAGGTGCTGCCCTTCCTGATGGACAGGCTCGGGCCGGAGGGGGGCGTCCGGCTGGAGACCGTCCAC
>JASFTU010000399.1:0-3468 GCA_050050635.1 Candidatus Brocadiaceae bacterium | reverse complement strand
GCGCGCGCGGGGTTGACCCAGTGCTTCTTCTTGACCTTGACCAGCTCGCCCGCGCGCTCCAGGTCCTCCAGGAGCGCGACGAACTCGCCCGTCTCGTCGCCGCTGACAGAGAAGTGACGTACGAGCTCATCGGTCGTCATCTGCCGGTAGGTTCCCGACCGCACGAAGTTCAGCACGTTCTGCTCATCGACCATGATCTGCTCCGTCAGCAGGTAGCCGGCACGATCCGCCGGCACGCCGTGGGGCCCCCGCGAAGCGGTATTGTACGGGGGCGCCGGCGCGTTTGCAAAACGGCACAGCGTTTCCTCAGAATAGGGAAATCGCACCTTCCAGCGGAGATGAGCATGGAGGAGACCGTGCCGGCGATGCCCCCGAGCCGGGCCCGAGGGCTCGTCCTTGGCTGCGCGCTGCTGCTCACGAGCGTGCTGCAGGCCGATGCCGGCGATCTGGACCGCGAGATCGGGCGCATCCTGTCCACCAGGGGTCGGGACAAGGCGCGCGTGGGCATCGAGGTCGTCGCAACTGACAGTGCGCGGATAGTCCACAGCGAACGGCCCATGGAGAAGTTCATCGTCGCCTCCAACGAGAAGCTGGTGACCGCCGCTACCGCCCTGACCGTCCTGGGCAGCGGCTACCGCTTCGTCAGCTCGGCCCACCTCGACGGGGCCGTGGAGAACGGACGGCTGCGGGGAGATCTGGTCATCCGTGGCGGCGCCGACCCCACCATCGGCGGTCGTTACGACGAAGTGGACGCCATCACCGTGTTCCGCTCCTGGGCCGGGCAGCTCCAGCAGAGGGGCATCCGAGAGATCACGGGCGACCTGGTGGCCGATGACCGCTATCTCGACCGGGAGTGGTATCACCCGAACTGGGCGCCGGAGCAGGCCTGGAAATGGTACTTCGCACCCGTCTCGGCCCTCTCCACCAACGACAACTGCGTCACTGTCACGGTCAAGCCCGGCGGGGCACCCGGCACGCCCGCGCGGCTCGCCGTGGCCCCCCCCGTTGCGCCGGTCGAGCTGGTGAATGCCTGCACGACCTCCAGCAGACGGCACGCCATCTGGTTCGACCGGACGGCCGGATCGCTCCAGACGAAGGTGGGCGGCTTCGTCCGGACGGGCTCGGCCGGATACTCCCACGAAGTGAGCGTGCCGAACCCGCCGCTCTACGCTGCCCTGACGCTGAGGGAAGTGCTGAACGAGGAAGGCGTTCGGGTGCGGGGTGAGGCGCGGCTGATCCGCCCCGACGAGACCTATGGCGGAGAATCCGTGATCCTCCGTCGCACCGAGCTGCTGCCCGTCCTGCGCAGGATGGTCAAGCGGAGCCACAATCACTACGCGGAGCAGGTTCTCAAGACGATCGGCGCCGAGACCCGGGGAGACGGCTCCTGGAGGGGCGGGCTGAGGCGTGCTGCGGACCTGCTGGTGGAGCTGGGCTTCCGGAGAGGCGAGTTCGAGCTGGACGACGGCAGCGGCCTCTCGTCGGGCAATCGGCTGCCACCGGCCGTCCTGACGGCGCTTCTGCTCCGCATGCGCCACTCCCCTCACAACGAGACGTTCCGCTCCCTGCTCGCAGTTGCCGGGCAGGACGGAACGCTGCGCAGGCGCCTGAGAGAAGCTCCTTACGCAGGGAACGTGCGCGCCAAGACCGGTTACCTGAGCGGAGCGGGGGCACTGAGCGGCTACGCAACGACCCGGAGCGGGACCGAGATCGCCTTCTCCATACTGGTCAATGACGACCACAACCCGCCCGGCACGTATTCCATGCGGGAGACCGTGGACTCGATCTGCCGGGCCATCGTGGACCACGCACGATGACCCCCCGCCGGGAAGAGCGCGCCACTTCCCGCGCGACTTCTCGCGTGTCCTCGATCGGCGCCGTGTCCGGGGAGGGGCAAGGGTCGCGATTGAAGGGCTGTTCCCACGCGTCTATAATCGCCTTCAGCAGCGGCACAGGAATCCTTTGGAGGAAGGGGGCGAACCGTGGAACTGACCAGCCCTGCATTCCAGGACGGAGCAAGCATCCCGCCGAAGCATACGTGCGACGGGCAGGACGTGTCCCCTCCCCTCAGCATCGCCGAGGTGCCGGAGGGGACGAAGGCCCTGGCACTGGTCATGGACGACCCGGATGCCCCGGGAGGAACCTTCGACCACTGGCTGGTATGGAACATCCCGCCCGACGTGGAGCGGGTGCCCGAGGCAACCGAACCGGAGGGGGTACAGGGCCGAACGGACTTCGGCAGGATGGGCTACGGCGGGCCCTGTCCGCCGGGCGGCACGCACAACTACCGGTTCAAGCTCTACGCCCTCGACGAGGAACTCGACCTGGCCCAGGGGGCGAGGAAGAGAGACCTGCAGGCGGCCATGGAGGGCCACATCCTGGCCGAGGCGCTGCTGCAGGGCTCGTACTCGCGCCGCCGCTGAGGCAGGCGGCTTGGGCCGAACCGAGTGACGGCTCTGGCGGCTCCGTTTGAGGGGCGGAACCATGCACGAGACGCCCGCCGTGCGGCGCAGCGTCATCGCGGTCATCATCGCTCTCGTCACGGCGTGGAGTGTGTCCGGGTGCACCTACCTGCGACATCGAGGAGAGGATGCACTGGACATCATCGATCTGGGCGTGACATTCTCCCGCGATTGGGACTTCGCGCTCTACTACGATTTTGTGCCGGTGTTCCCCGTAGGGTACGGCAAGGTGGAGGGGCGGTTTGCCGGCCTGGGCGCGGGGCGGTTGGGCCGGACGGCGCACCGCGAGGAGAGCCTGGGCCTGATCCTGTGGGGACGAGAGGAGCTCCGCTACGGCCTGCCGCCGGACGACCGGCTGGAGCCCTCACGCTTCCAGAGGTCCGGGCTGGCCGGCCTGGTCCACGGACCCGTGCCGGGCCCGGATTACGTGGCGAGCTGCCCGCACTACGTGCACCTGGGTCGGGTCGGCCTGGTGGCGACTCCGCGCTACTACCAGGCTCTGGATTTCCTCCTGGGATGGACGACGCTGGACATCGGATTCGACGACGGGCTCCAGCGTGGTCAGTGGTCGAGAGATTAGCCGGAAGCGGCGGCCTCAGATGTGCAGGCCGCCGTGCTGGAGGAACCTGGTCAGGCGCTGCGGCAGGCCGGGCTCCGATTCGATCTTTGCCACGGTCTTGCCCAGATCGTACTCGACCCGGTGGAACTCCACCAGGTCCTTCATCAGGTTGAAGCCGGCCCGCCAGGTGGGCACGAGGCGGAACTCGTAGCGTATGTCCTCAACGGTGACGTAGGACGCCCGCCAGTCACCGTCCCGCGGCTGACCCACGCTGCCGGGGTTGAGAACCTTCGCGTTGAAACCGTGCGAGAGCGGGATGTGGGTATGCCCGCAGACGAGCCTCTTGCCCGGCACACGCCGCAGAAGCTCCTCGTACCGTTCGTCGCTGTAGTAGTAATCCAACACGTAAGCGTTGAGCATTTCCTCCGCACTGCCGGGGGCGCCGTG
>JASFTU010000398.1:0-3468 GCA_050050635.1 Candidatus Brocadiaceae bacterium | reverse complement strand
GCGGGCCACCTCGGAGGCGCGACTGAACCGGTTCGGGAAGAGGCGGCAATCACATGCGGCAGCCCCCTGCAGGCGGCTCTGGGCCACCTCCAGCGCCTGCCGGTCCGCATCCATCCCCACCAGCAGACCCTCCGCTCCGAGGGCCCGGGCGAGGGCAAGTGAGTGGCCCCCCGTGCCGACCGTCACATCGAGGACCGAGTCGCCGGCCTCCAGGGAGAGCACGTCCAGAACCTGCTGGACCATGGCCGGACGGTGAAGGGGGATCTCGGAGTTCCCGCTGTGGGGGGCAGAAAAGGCCATGGGCCCGCGCTGTGAACCACAAAGAAGCATGCTCAATCCCATCTGCACCCGCGGCGGGTCGGCTCAGAGCTGCTCGTCCTCGGTCTCCGAGGGGGCCGGAGGCCGTGGGGGGTAGGCGGGGTTGAGCAGGTCAGGAGCGGCCTTCTGGAAGGCCTCCAGATTCTCCGCCGTGCGCTGCTCGACCAACTCGCTCCGGGTGAGCGCCAGCCAGTTGTTGTGAGCGACCAATGTTATCTGCTGAACGTCTTCGTCGATCCCGGCGTGCTGGCGCAAACCGTCCGGTATGACGAGACGGTGCTGCTTGTCGGCTTCTACGAAGCGCATCTGGTCGTAGAAGTAGTCCCGGGCCCGTCGGATAACGTCCGGGTCCATGCCCCGGGGGGGATTCTCGAACCGGTCGACGGCGAGGGAGATGTTCGGCACCGGGTAGACGAATATGCGTTGACGAGTGCCCGGAACGAAGTAGAAGGACAGCCTCCTGACCCCGGAGGTCTGGTCCAGAGCCCCGGCCCTCTGACCGACCCTCCCCAGTTCCTGGTTCAGCAGGTCCGCCAGGCTGTCCGGGAGTCGGAAGCGACCGCGCCGGTCAAGGCTCAGCTCCTCCCGGAAACCCAACAGGCGCACCAGACGGCCGTTTCCACTGTCGCCCGCTGGTGACCCGATAACGCCCATATCCGCCCTCCTGTACCCGGCAGTGAAGCGATATGTGGACTTAAGTCCTTGTAGCAGAAAGAGAAAAGCCCAGATTGCTCCGAGATAATACGAGTAAGACGGTAGAAATCTTAACGGCCGCAGGCCGGTCTGTCAAGACTTTTTTTCGCGTTTTTTCCGGACTTCTCTGTCGGCGGCGACGGCCGCCGAATGCCCGCAGGCTCCGCGGGGGCACGCGTGTGCGGGCCAGCACCGGGTTGGCAGGGAGCGCGCTGGCCGTTAGAATCGGTCACGCCAAGGGCAGCAGGAGGAAGCCGTGGTCATCATGGGCCTGGATTACGGGGAGCGCCGGATCGGCGTGGCCGTCTGCGACAGGCTGGAGGTGGCGGCTCACTCGCTGCCCACCGTCCAGCGAGACGGTGCGGAGATGGAGACGCTGGCGGCGATGATCGAGCAAAGGGGCGTGGAGCAGGTCGTGGTAGGTTTGCCCCTGCGTACCAATGGGAGCCACGGGCCGGAGGCCCACAGGGTCAGGGGGTTCATGAAGCGACTGAGGGCCGTCGTGCCGGACGTGGAGGTGGTCGGCATGGACGAGCGGTTCACCACTGCGCAGGCGCAGCGGGCGCTTTCCCAGATGGGGGCGACGCTGAGAGAACGGCGGCGTCACGTGGATGCGATCGCGGCGCAGATCATCCTGCAAAGCTATCTGGAACGTCGCCGTCGGGAGGACAGGGACGAGGACTGAGGCCGGAGGCGGCCGAACGCCGCCGAGAGGGGTCGAGCCTCAGGCCAGCATGAAGCAACGGGCCGCCCCGATGATGCCCGCCGTGTCCGGCAGTTCGGCGAACGCGACCCTCACGTCTCGTCTGGAGTCATCCATCGTCCGCCATTCCACCTCCTCCAGCACCGGGTCGAGCAGCATCTGACCCGCCGCCGTCACGCCGCCACTGAAGAGCACGACCTCGGGGTTGAGGATGTGCATGATGTTGGAGACGCCGACGCCGAGGTAGCGGCCTGTCATCTCGATGTTCCGGCGCGCGATGGGGTCGCCGCCGACGGCGGCTTCGTGGATGGCGCGCGCGGTCAGCTCCTCCAGGTGTTCGGCCAGGGGCGTTTCGGCACCCTCTGCAACCGCCTCTCTCAGCCGGCGCACCATCGCCGTGGCGCTCGCGTATGCCTCCAGGCAGCCGCAGTTGCCGCAGCCGCAGCGGGGACCCTCCGGGTTGATGCACATGTGCCCGATCTCTCCGGCGACGCCTTTGCCGCCGTGCCAGATCCGTCCGTCCAGAACGATCCCGCCGCCGATGCCGGTGCCCAGGGTCAGCAGGACCACCGAGGAGGCGCCCTCCCCGGCGCCGATCCACTGCTCGGCCAGGGCCGCCACGTTGGCGTCGTTGTCCAGCACGCAGTCCAGCCCCAGATCGCCCTCGATCATCTCCCGCAGGGGAATGTCGTGCCAGCCCGGGAGGTTGGGGGAGAAGGTCACCACGCCGGCGTCCAGATCGATGGTGCCGGGGCTGCCCACGCCGATGCCCCGCGCCGCCTCCGGCGCTACGCCCGCCTGCTCCAGACACTCCCGCGTGGCCCGACAGATGCGCCGGGCCACCGCGGCCGGGCCCGCTTCCGCCTCGGTTGGTACGTGGTGGGCCTGAAGCACTTGGCCGTCGGGCGAGACCAGCCCCGCCTTGATGTTCGTTCCTCCGAGGTCGATTCCGACGATACCCTCGCTCATAGGCTCTGCTCCCAGTGGCGACTCATCCGGCGGGCGGGCACTCATTACACAGGTAGTGGAGAGGAGGTTCGTCCTCTTCGATCTCCGGGAGGCATCCGGTCGGTTCGGCGAAGCGGTTGTCCCTCGCGTCGTCGTTCACGGCAGAGGCCCCGCCTATCAGCGTCGGCCCCCCGTCAGCCCGGAACTCGTGGGAGATGTCTTCCTCCGGCCAGATACTTTGTCCGGCACCGAGTACCACTCGTTCGCCGGGCGGCAGCTCCGTGCGCACGCCCTCCAGGCTGACCGTCACGGGGCTCTCGCGGTTGAGCTGTTCCTCCTGGTCCGAGTTGAACAGCCGGAGCACGAGGTCGGCGCCGGCACGGTTGATGATGTCTTCGATCTTGCGCCAGTGGAAGTGCATCGGACACCGCTGCCCCGCCCTGCCCATCATGACCTTCTCGCAGTAGGTCTTCCGGTCCGCGGGTTCTTCCCAGTTGCCTGTCCGGAGCGTGAACAGCAGCAGGCCATCCCGCCCGAAATTCCCCGGGCCGAACTCCGTGATGTCCCATCCCAGAGCGTTGCGCCGTATCTCATCGCACTCATGCTCTCTGCCGTCCCGGTCCTCCAGCGTCCAGAAGGCGAAGGGAGGAAGGGCGAAGCCGCACTCGTGGAGGAACCGGATGCCTTCCCGGATGCTGCGGTTTATCTCGGAGCGTTCC
Source organism: Candidatus Brocadiaceae bacterium (assembly GCA_050050635.1). Lineage (GTDB taxonomy): Bacteria > Planctomycetota > Brocadiia > SM23-32 > SM23-32 > JASFTU01. The sequence continues at coordinate 87 of JASFTU010000398.1, read as the reverse complement.
GTCGGGACGGTCCTCCGGAAAGGTTGCGCCCGCGGGGGGAAACCGCTACCTTTGCAGGCGTGCGATTCTACTTGTGGCTCTGGAGGG
>JASFTU010000397.1:0-3470 GCA_050050635.1 Candidatus Brocadiaceae bacterium | reverse complement strand
GCTCGCCCACGCGCAACACACCGAAGTCAGGAGAGACACCCCCCTGAAGAAAGCCATCTTCGCCGTTGACGAACTGACCGGCCTGATCGTGGCCGTGGCTCTGGTCCGACCTTCCCGGAAGCTGGACGACGTGTCGGTGGAGTCCGTGCTGAAGAAGTGGGACCAGAAGCGCTTCGCGGCCGGCGTGGACAGGGCCCTCATCGAGCGTGGCACGGAGGAACTGGGCGTGGGCCTCGAGGAGCACATCGGCAACGTTCTCCGGGCCATGCAGGGGGTCTCCGACAGACTCGAGCTGTAGCGGGAGTCCTCATACTTACACTTTCTCTCAACTGATCCTTTCTGCTGGAGTAATGATGATGAAGGTTCTGATGTCACGGCACTCAGAGGGCTTCGAGCATGCGTACCTGCCTCACGCGGAGGTGGCCATCAAGGAGATGGGGCGGAAATCCGGTCTCTTTGAGGCCGTCACGACGGCGCGGAGCCGACTGATCACCGCCGATCACCTTGCGGGCTACGATATCCTTGTCTTCGCCACCACGGGCGAGCTACCGCTGGACGACGACCAGAAGGCCGCGCTGCTGGACTTCGTGCGCGGCGGCAAGGGATTCGTCGGCATCCACAATGCCACCGACACCTTGTACGAGTGGCCGGAGTACGGAGAGATGATCGGCGGCTACTTCAACGGGCACCCCTGGACCCAGGAGGTGCGAGTCAACGTGGAGGACACCGAACATCCCGCCACGCGCATGCTGGGCGAGTCGTTCGCCGTGACCGATGAGATATACACGTTCAGGAACTGGGACCGCGACAGCACCCACGTCCTTATGTCGCTGGATGGCGACTCGGTGGACGTGTCGAAAGGGAACCGTGACGACGGGGACTACGCGCTGGGGTGGTGCCACGAGTACGGCGACGGGAGGGTCATCTACTCGGCCCTCGGGCACCCACCGGAGCTATGGGAGCAGCCGTGGTTCCTGGATCACGTGCTTGCCTGCATCAAGTGGGCCGGGCGCCTTGTGTGAGGACCGGGCGTCGGTTCTGTGATCTTGCTTTCCTGAGCCGTCGGAGGCCACTGTCATGGAGCGGCGTATGCGCTTTGGAGCGATGCTGCTTCTCGTCGGCGTGCTGTTCGCCGTTGGGCCTGTCTGCGGGGGACAATCCACACCCGGCGAGGCGGGCACCCTCATGGAGGAGTGGCACAGCATCTACGTAAACGGGCAGAAATCCGGCTATCAGCAGTACCTGGTCCGACGGCTGGGGGAGGAGGTGGAGGGCAGATACGAGACACGCGTCTCCCAGAAGTTCGCCGTGCGCCGCGGCTCGGCGGAGCTCAGGTTCCGGATCGAGAAGTCCGTGCGGGAGGACGAAGAGGGCCATCTGGTGAGCTTCAAGCTCAAGATGATCCAGGGGCCCCTCCGCCAGGCCACGCAGGGGGAAGTGAGCGACGGCCAGTTGCACGTGCGGACGGGCGGCACAGGAGGGGCCACTGTGATGCCGGCACCGGATGGCCTGTGCCCGTGGGCCGTGCATCGTCTGCGCCTGGAGAAGGGCTTCGAGCCGGGAACGCAGTACTCATACACGGAGTTCACACCGGAGTTCCCGGCGCAGGAGGCCGTCGCAGCTTGCACGGTCGGCCCGACGGAGGAGGTCCGGATCGGGGAGAAGCCGAGGGAACTCCACCGGCTCACCTATACCGTCAGCATCATGCCGGGGATGGAGATCACCGAGTGGGTGGACGACTCGAACACCACCTGGCTGTCGCGGGCCATGGCGGGGCCGGGACTGCAACTGGAGTTCCGACGGACTGACAGAGGGGAGGCGCTCCGCGGAGCCGCCCCCGCGGACGTGCTGTTGCACAGCATAGTCACACCCGACCGGCCCATCTCCGGGCCCCGGCGCCTGGAGCGGCTCCGTGTCCTGATGGTGCCGAGTGGCCCGGGCATAGAGCTGCCCGACCTCCCGTCCGATCCCTACCAGTCGGTTGAGAGCACGGAGGAAGGACTGAAGATCACCATCAGGAGGGCCCACCCGTCGCCGGACGGCGGCTACGCTCTCCCCTATGGCGGGCGGGAATACGTCGGTCTTCTGCGCGCCAACCGCTGGATGGAAACGGCGGATCCACTGATCGTGCGGATGAGCCGGGAGGCCGTCGGGGACGCCACGGAGGCCATCACTGCGGCGCGCCGAATCGCGCGGTACGTGGAGAGAACCGTCACGCAGAAGAACCTGAGCTTCGGGATGGCCACGGCAGCCGAGACGGCGCAGTCGCGCACCGGGGACTGCACGGAGCACGCTGTGCTGACGGCCGCCCTGGCCCGCGCCGCCGGCATGCCGAGTCGGGTCGTCGAGGGGCTCGCCTACGTGGAGGAGTGGCCGGGAGTGGGCGGAACGTTCGGCTATCACATGTGGACCGAGGTGTACGTGGGGGAATGGCTTCCCCTGGACGCCGCCCTGGGCGGCCATGATGCCACGCACATAGCACTCGGACGCTCGGACCTCAACGGGCCGGACAGCGTGATCGGCGTGCAGGCGATCCTGCCCTTCCTGGGGCGGTTCAACATCAGGGTGCTGGGGGCGTCTCCACAGGCCGGCGGGACGGGCCTCTAAGCCGGCCATGCCGCTCCGGCGGGAGCGGACGAGGGGGCCGCAGACTTGCACGATCGCGTCGGGGTGACATACAATGCTGGCGACGCCCGCATGACCATCGGTTTGCTCACATCAGTCCACCAGCACACTGGAGAGCATCGCTGAACAAACGCACCGTCAAGACACTGGCCATTGTGGCGGGCATCGTCCTGGTGCTCATCTGCCTGCGGCTCCTGGCGGATGTCCTGTTTGACTACTGGTGGTTCCAGGCAGCAGGTTACAGCTCAGTCTACACGCGAATCCTTCTCACGAAGGTATGGTTGTGGTTCCTCGGGTTTGCCGTCGCCTTCGCCGGCGCGGCGTCGGGCATAGTGCTCGCGCGTCGACGGACCAGTCCGGGCGAGGCAGTCTACTACCGGTGGGGCCGCTGGACCTTCCAGATTCCATCACTTCGGCGGGTCGTGCTGATTTCCTGCTGGGTGCTGGCGGCGCTGGCCGGGCTGGTGGGAGGAAGCGCCGCTTCGGCTCTGTGGAAGCGTGTGCTTCTGTTCCTCAACCGCGTGCCGTTCGGGATTGAGGACCCGATTTTCCACAATGACGTCGGGTTCTATGTGTTCACTTATCCCGTCCTGAAGATTCTGCACCCGCTGCTGCAGGTCCTGGCGTGGGTCTCGCTCGGGCTCTCGGTTGTGGTGTACTTCGCCTCGGGCGCCTTCGCAGTTCAGAGCGTTTCCGCTCTGCCCGGACGAGTGTTCAAGCACCTCAGCAGGATGGCAGCGTTCATCCTCGTCCTCACTGCCGCCGGGTATTTCCTCCAGCGCTATGCGCTTCTTTACAGCAGTGACGGCGTGGCGTACGGCGCAGGTTATACCGACGTGAAGGCC
>JASFTU010000396.1:0-3480 GCA_050050635.1 Candidatus Brocadiaceae bacterium | reverse complement strand
CACCTGAGCGCGCTTCGGACCGGACGCACTCCGCTCCGCAGGACCGCGATTATCGCCCGGCACGGCCTCTTCGGCAAATCCACGCCCCGCAAACGCTGCGGCGAGCACTGTCATTCCGACAGCGCCGATGGGGAGCAGTTGGGACACCTGTCAAATTGGCAGCAACGCGCCACGAAGGGCTGGAGCCACCTGAGAGCCGCCTCCGGCGCCGTCTCTCCCGCGCCGGCGCTTAGCCCGGCCCGACGTCAGGGGGAAGGTCCAGCTTCTGCTTGCCCAGCGAGAAGTGACGGGGGAAGTTCCTCCTGCCCCTCTGCCAGTCGCGCAGCGTCTGCATAAAGCGGGCATTGGTCCTCCGCCACCCCCTGACGACGCACCGCCCCACGTAGCGCAACATGGCAGTGCCGAACCGGAAGCACGAGAGAGAGCGCAGTACGCTGCTGAAGGAGTAGAAGCGCCGGTTGGCCCGGAGGGCGCCTATCTGCAGCTCGAGCGGCTTCATCCTGGCGGGCTCGAACACCACGTGGTGGCCGTCATAGAGTGACCAATCGTAGGTGAAGATGCGACCCTGATCGTCCAGCGTGCGGAACAACTCCGAGCCGGGCACCGGCGTCAGGATCAGGAACTGCACCGTGTCCAGCCGGTGGTCGAGAGCGAAGCGAACCGTTCTCTCGAACACGGAGGAGCCATCCTGATCGGCGCCGAACATGAACATCCCGTGGACGGGTATGCCGTGGCGGTGGAAGCCCTCGACGCAGCTCTCGATGTCCGACAGCGTCTGATGCTTGTGGAACCCGTTGAGCGTGTCCTGGTTGACGGACTCGAAACCCACGAAAACGCGCCGGCAATTGGTGCGCCTCATCAGGTCCAGCATCTCGGTATCGCGATACACGTCCGCCCTCACCTGAGCGTACCACCGGGGAGGAACGACCTTCTCCCGCAGCATCGCGGCCAGCAGTTCCTTGGTCCTGCTGGGAGACGCTGTGAAGTTGTCGTCGCAGAAGAAGACGTAGGACTCCCCCACCCGACGCAGCTCCTCGATCACCCTCTCGGTGCTCTTCATGCGGTAGCGGCAACCGAACATGGGCGAGACGCAGCAGAACGTGCACCCGTGCGGACAGCCGCGCGTGGTCATGAGCGGGACGATCTTCATGTTCTCCACGCCCCGCAGCAGGGAGAAGTCCGGTATCGGAATGTCGTCCAGGGACAGCGGCAGTCTCTGCGCCTCGGTGGTGCGGACCTGGTCCTCCTCCGTGTAGTAGAGGTTCGGCACCGAGGAGAGGTCACCACCGTTCTCCAGAACGTCAACCAGACGCGGGAAGGCCACCTCCGCCTCTCCCTTGATGACGTAGTCGCCGTGCTTGAGCGGCTCCTCCGGCATGAAAGTCGGATGGACTCCACCGAAGGCCACGGGGACACCTTTCAGCTTCAGCAGGCGGGCCATGGCGTAGCCTCGCGGGGCCGTGGCCGAGGTGCAGGATATGCCGACCAGGTCGGAGCTGAGGATGTCCCAGGCCTCAGCCGTTCCAATGCCCTCCAGGTCTTCGACGTACACCCGCACGTCGTGCCCGTGATCGCGAAGGATGGTGGCCAGTATGGGCAAACCCAGGCGCGGAAAGGCCAGATGGCTGTAGACGTGGTAATCCGGCGACCTGGGCTCGATCAGAGCTATCTTCATTGGGCAGACACCCCGCTGAGCGCGTCCCCGTGATTGCCTGTGTACGAGCCGACGGATGTGGTAGCGGAGGAGGGATTTGAACCCCCGACCCGAGGCTTATGAATCCCCTGCTCTACCCCTGAGCTACTCCGCCACCGCCTCAGTATTCTAACTGGCCCCCTGTGGAGTGTCAAGGCGGGAAACGGCTCACAGACCGCCTAAGCATGCTTGCCGGCTATCCGCTCAGCACCAGAAAGACAAGGAACCCCCCTATCAGCGCGATGGCCGTGCCGACGAAGACGAGCAGTCCGAAAAGGCTGCTCCGACCGAACAGGCCTGCACCCCCGGAGCGGGCCGGCTGGAGCGCCACGACGGGGGACGGCTCCAGAGGGACGATCTGCGTACCCAGAGCTTTCTCTTGGGCGGTCCTCACCTTCTCGGCGAGTTTCTCACGGCCGGGATCATCCTCGGGCAAGATGCCGAGCGCATTCTTCCAGCACCGCATGGCCTTCCGGAAGTCGCCTTCCTCATAGGCGGCCTTGCCCTCGGAGAGGGCCCGTCTGAGCAGGGCCTTCTTCTCCCGGCGGTCAATCTCCTCCAGCAGGCGTTTCACGTCCGGCTGATCGGGGCTGGTGGAGAGGGCGAACTGAAGCACTTCGCGGGCCCTTGCGTAGTTGCCCTCTTCCATCTGCTCCTTCGCCTCTGCCAGCTCGTAATGGACCATCTCCTCGGTCTGGCGCGTGCTCTCCAGCTTCTTGCGCGCCTCGGCGAGGCCGGGGCAGTCCACCCACGTCCTCTCGGCTTTGGCAAGAGCGTCCTCCGCCTTGTCGAACTGGCGCTCTTCCAGCATCTTCTCGATGCCTTCCACGCGCTTCCGGGCCAGGGCCATCCGGGACTTGATATTGATGGCCAGAGACTCCAACTCCTCCTTCTCGACGAATTCCTCGGGGACGGACTCGACGATCTCGAGTGCCTCGTCCAGCCTGCCCTTCTCGGTGAACTCGTGGGCCTCCTCAGCCCGGCTGTGGTAGTACTCCTCCCGCAGCTCCCTGTATTCCTCGATCAGTCGCCTGGCCTTCTGCCGGGCCCTCTCGAAGACCTTGCCTTTGACTTCGGTGACCTTCTTCAGCTCTGTGAGGGCCTCCTCGTAGCGATGCCGGCTGGCCAGGACCCGGGCCTGCTCTTCCAGCTTGCTGATACGCACTGAGATCTGGTGCCTCAGCTGCTTCAGGCTGCTTCCACAGCCCATGCATATCTCGACGTCTATGCGGTTCTCCGTTCCGCACTCGGGACAGACGTCGAACAGCTCCGAGAGGTCGGCGCCGCAGTGCAGGCAGGTCCGCTGGGTAACGGGATTCTCCCTCTTGCAGTTGGGACAGACCTCCTGCGCCCTGGTCACTTCGCGGTGGTAGGCCTCCAGGGCTTCCAGCAGTTCCTCAGCACTTCCGTAGCGATGGTCGGGAGCGGCCTCCAGGCACTTCAGCACGAGGCTGTCGATTCTCGGATCGACCTCGGCGTCCAATTCGCTGGGCGCCACGGGGGGCAGCCTGTCGGGCACCTGGCCGGTGAGCACCCGGTAGATGACGGCGCCGAGTGCGAAGATATCGCTCCTCTCATCGGTCCGATTGATGTGCTGTTCCTGCTCGGGAGGCATGTAGCCCCGGGTGCCCATGACCCGGCGCTTTCCGCCCTTCTGGGCACGGGCTTCCGCCAGCAGGCCGGCCACACCGAAGTCGGCAATCTTCACAATGCCCTGTTCGTTGAGCATGATGTTGGCCGGCTTCAGGTCACGGTGGATTATGTCCTTCGAGTGGGCATAGACCAGC
>JASFTU010000395.1:0-3482 GCA_050050635.1 Candidatus Brocadiaceae bacterium | reverse complement strand
TGCCCAGGTACTCGAAAGACCGGCAGGCGGGCCGCATCAAAGCCCCCAGCATCGGGCCGTTGGCGTTGAAGATCTGCCCTCCGGCCGGTTCCTCACCGGGCTCGACCACCTCCGTGCCGGTGCACAGCAGGGCGCCGGAAGGGCGACGGTGCACGCGCAGCCGGGCGTATCCCGCGGCAGCGGCGATGCCGATCCGCAGGGGCGTCAGCTCCTGCCCCTCCCGCAGCACGGTGTCGCCGGCGCGGACGTCTTCCCCCTCGGAGCAGATGTTCGAACCCGAAAGCTTCAGCACGCGCACGCGGCTCCCCGGCAGCTTCTCCGTGTGCTCCACCATCACCACGGTGTCGGCCTCCCCGGGGACGGGCGCGCCGGTGGTGATCACCGCGGCCTGCCGGGGTCCCACGGTCGCCCCGGGCGGCTTGCCGGCGAAGACCTCGCCCACCACTTCGAGCTCCGCCGGCAGCTCGCGCACGTCTTCGGCGCGGACCGCATACCCGTCCATGGCGGCCTTGTTGAACGGTGGGCTGGAGATGCGGGCCTCCACGTCCTGCGCCAGCACTCGACCGCAGGCGGAGGCGGTGTCCACGTCTTCTGCGCTGCAGGGCTCGCATTCGCTCAGGACAAGCTTCAGTGCCTCTTCGTAGTCGATCATGGCGTGCCTTCCGCGTCTTCCATCAGGTGCAGGCTGCCGGCCTTGAAGGAGAAGAAGACCTCCGCGCCCGGCCGGATGTCGAGTTCCTCCAGGGACTGGGCGGTGATGACCGACGTCATCTCCAGGCCGTCGAACAGGCCGGTGACGGCGAAGGTTCTGCCCTGCTGCCGGACGGAGGTGATCTTGCCGGCGAGCTGGTTCCGCGCGCTTGTCCGGACCGGCTCGCGGGAGATAAGAATATTCTCGGGGCGGATCGCCGCGCGGGCGGGGCCGTCGATCGGCGTAGTCGAAACCAGCTCGACCTCTCCCGTCCGGAACAACGTCGCTCCTTCGCCCTTCGCGGCGCGGCCCCGGAAGATGTTCGCGCAGCCGGTGAACTCGGCGACGAAGTGGTTGTCCGGCCTCTCGAAGACCGCCTGCGGCGGGCCGACCTGCACCAGCCTGCCCCTGCGCAGGATGCCGACCCGTTGGCCCAGCTCGCGGGCCTCCGCCTGGTCGTGTGTCACGTGCAGGACGGTCACGCCGGTCTCGCGATGCACCCGCGACAGCTCACCCCTCAGGGCCTCCTGCGTGGGCGGGTCGAGGGCGCCGAGCGGCTCGTCCAGCAGGAGCACGCGGGGCCGGACGGCCAGGGCGCGGGCTATGGACACCCGCTGGCTCTCCCCGCCGCTCAGCGTCGCGGGCATGCGTTCGAGGAGGCCCTGGATGCGGAGCATCCGCGCAAGGCGCTTCACCTCCCGGGTCACCTCCCTGGGCTCGTGTCCGCGGAGACGCAGGCCGTAGGCAATGTTCTCCCGCGCCGACCGGTGGGGGAAGAGCATGCTGTCCTGGTATACGAAGCCGACCTCGCGGCGCTCAGGCGGCAGACGGGTCACGTCCCGCCCGTCCAGCAGTATGCGCCCACGGTCGGGGGTGTGGAACCCGGCGATCAGCTCCAGCATCAGGCTCTTGCCGGCGCCGCTCGGCCCGAGCAGTACGAAGTACTCCGCCCGATCCACGCGCAACGAGACGTCACTCAAGGAGAAGCCCTTCCATCGGCGGCTGACTTCCCGGAGTTCAAGCATCGCGCACCACCCCCCGGGGGCCGGACCGCCGGCCCGCCGCGAGCCGGACGAGTACGAAGATGAACAGGCAGAGCAGCACCAGCAGCACGGCCACCGGGCGCGAGGCGGCCAGCCCGAAGGTGGTGAAGCGGTCGTAGATCAGCGTGCAGGCGACGCGGGGGTGATAGGCGAGCACGACGATGGCGCCGAACTCCGAGACGGCCCGCGCCCAGCACATCACCGCCCCCGACACCACCGCTCCCCAGGCCAATGGCAGCGAGACGCCGAAGAAGGTGGCCCATGGGCCGGCCCCCAGGCTGCGCGACACGTTCTCCAGCCGCGGGCTCACCGCCTCGAACCCGGACCGGGCGGCGTTCACCACGAACGGAGCCGACAGGAAGAGCATGGCCGCCACCGTCCCGGGGAAAGCGTCCACGAACCGCACCCCCACGGCCTCGCCCGCCGCTCCGATCAGCCCGTGCCGTCCCAACACTCCCAGCAGCGCGATGCCCGCCACCGTGTGCGGCACCACCACGGGCATGTCCACCAGCCCCTGGACCACCGACTTGCCGGGGAAGTCCCGCCGCGCCAGCAGGTAACCCAGCGGCACGCCGAGCAGCAGGGCGATGCCCGTCGCCGCGGCGGCCCCGCTGACCGATACCCACAGGGCCGAGCGCACCTCCGGTTGTGCGAAGGCCTCCCACAGGGACGCGGGCGTCTCCCGGGTGACCATGACCGCCAGGGGGAGCGCCAGGACCAGAAGCAGGACGGCTCCCACGGCGGCGAAAACGGCCGATAGCAGGCTCTTTCGCATTCTTACCTCCGTTCGGCGGGCGGTTCCATGGGCACCACGCCGGCCCCCGCCAGCGGCCGGGGCAGGGCCGTGGCGGTGCTGGCCGGCGAGAGAAGCGGCGGCGCGATCGGCGGCTGACCGTTCTCCTCGAAGACGCGCCGTCCCCGCTCGGACAGCGCGAGTTCGGCGAAGCGCAGCGCCCGCTCCGGATGCGGCGCCCCGCGCGGGATTGTCAGGCCGTACACTATCGGGCTGGCCTGGACGAGCGCTTTCCGCTCCGGCCGGTCGGCGAACTGCTCCACGCTTACCTTCCCGTAGTGCTCCCCGAGTGCGGGACTGCTGAGGTCCACCTCCACCGGAAACTCCATGAAGTGCAGCCCGTGCTGCTCCGCCACGCTCCGGTATATGAACAGGAAGTCTATGACACCCGACTCCAGCAGGGCGATCAGGTCGGTCTCCTTGGGCCGCATGACAAGCCGGCCCGTGTAACGCACGTCGCCGGGCACGCCGATCACTGCGTTCCCGTTCCCCTGGGCGACGGTAAGGTTGCTGTTGGCGAGGACGAGTTCCCGGAACAGGTTGCCGCCGGCCAGATACGTGCAGAACAGGCCCCGGTAGCCGCAGGGATCCTGGTTGGGGTTCGACATGCCGACGCGCACCTCGTCCCGCATCAGCGTCTCCGCCCAGTTGTCGGCGTCCATCGGGTCGTCCGCTCGCCCGTAGGCGACGATGATGGCGTTACGGGCGAACAGCACGTTCCAGTCGGCACTGGGTGGATTGCCTTCGATCATGAGCCGGTCAATGAGGCGGTAGTCCGCCGAGGCGACCAGGTCTGCGGGGCGGCCCAGCTCGGTGACCTGGCGGATGACCGTGGCGCTCCCGTAGGCTTCCCGCTGGACGTCCAGGCCGGGGTTGCTCTGCTCGAAGATTCGTTCCAGGCGCTGGAAGGGCAGGGACAGGCTGCCGGCGTGGAACACCTTGAGCACGGACTGCT
>JASFTU010000394.1:0-3485 GCA_050050635.1 Candidatus Brocadiaceae bacterium | reverse complement strand
TGCGCGTGCACGACGTGCTGCAGGAGTGCTGGCGCCCCCTCGCGGACCGCGCGCGCGAGCGAGGCCTCCACGTCGAGTGGGAAGTGGATCGCGCACTGGCCCTTGACACCGACCGCGAGAAGCTCCGCCTGATCCTGACGAACGTCCTCGACAACGCCGTCAGCTACGCCGACACCGGCGGGCGCGTCGAGATCGAGACCGCATCGCGGGACGGCTTCGTCCAGGTCAGCGTCGCCAACACCGGCAGCCATCTGTCCCAGGAGGAGGCCGAGCACGTCTTCGAGCGCTTCTGGCGCGCCGACGAGGCCCGGGCCGCCACGGGAGTGCACTGCGGGCTGGGACTGTCCCTGTGCCGCCAGCTCATGGACCTGCTCGGCGGCTCGATCCGAGTCGAGTCCACCCCCGGCGCGACCTTCCGCGTCGTCATCGCCCTGGCTCCCAAGGCGGAGGAGCTCCCGCCCGACGAGCCCCGCCCCGACGACGCTGGCACCGACAGCGCCTGATCGCGTCACCGACCCGCCGATCACCCGAAGAAGGTGACCAGGCCGGCCCCGGGCAACCTACCAGTGCCCGGGACGAGCCCAGACGCCAGAGGCGGGAGGGCCGTTCCGACGAGACCGGAGACACTCTCCTGGCCTTCGGAGAAAAGGGGAACACACCCATGACCCGAATCACCCGCCGCAACTTCATCAGGAACAGCTCTGTCGCCGCCGGCGCCGCGCTGGGCCTGTCGCCGCACGCCCGCATACTCGGCGCCAACGACGACATCCACATGGGCGCGGTGGGCTTCCGCAGCCAGGGCCGCAATCACATCAAGTGGCTGCTCGGGCTCCCCGGCGTGCGCGTGATGGCGCTGTGCGACCCGGATCGGGGCGTCCTGAATCGCGAGGTGAAGCAGTTCAGCGATCGCGGCGAGAAGGTCGAGGCCTACACCGACATCCGCAAGATGCTCGAGAACAAGGACATCGACGCCATCACCACCGCCACCCCCGACCACTGGCACTGCCTCGTCACCATCTGGGCCTGCCAGGCGGGCAAGGACGTGTACGTCGAGAAGCCCCTCAGCCACAACATCTGGGAGGGCCGCAAGGTGGTCGAAGCCGCCGAGAGGCACGATCGCATCGTGCAGTGGGGCAACCAGAGCCACGGCCAGCCCACCGGCGAGATGCAGCTTGAGAGCGGGGACCTCGGGAAGATCCGCATCGTCCACGCCTCCCTGAACCGAATGCGCAACAGCATCGGCAAGGTGGACGGCCCCCAGACCCCGCCCGAATCCCTGGACTACGACCTGTGGACCGGACCGGCCCCGCTCCAGCCGCTCATGCGCAGGAACCTCCACTACGATTGGCACTGGGTATGGCCCACCGGCACCGGCGAGCTCGGCAACAACGGCATCTACCCCCTGGATGCCTGCCGCCTGGCCCTCGGCCAGAACACGCTCCCCCGCCGCGTCATGAGCTTTGGCGGGCGCTTCCTCTTCGATGACGACGCCGAGACGCCCAACACCCAGGTCGCCATCTACGAGTTCGACCCCGGCCCCACCATCATCTTCGAGCTGCGCAATCTGCCCTCCGAGGAAGGCCCCAAGACCCTCGGCCGCAAGGCCATCTGCGAGCGCGGTGAGTCCGGCCTACCCCGCCCCACCCGACCGGCCGGCGACACGGACGAGTACCGGGGACACCAGGGACACATGTACAACTTCCTCAAGGCCGCGCGCAGCCGCAGCGTCGGCGACCTCCGGGCGCCCATCATCGAGGGGCACCTCTCCACCGCACTGGTCCACATGGGCAACATCTCCTACCGCCTCGGCACGCCACGCTCTGTGGACGAGGCACGGGAGGACATCAAGGACCGGGGCAGCGAGGCGGTCGAGACCTTCGAGCGCTTCCGCGAGCACCTCGTCGTGAACGGCGTGGACTTCTCCAAGACCGAAGTGGTCGTCGGCCCGTGGCTCGAAATGGACCCGCAGAAGGAGCAATTCGTGGGCCGCTCCGACCTCGTCGCCCGCGCCAACGCCCTCGCCCGTGGCACCTACCGCGAGCCCTTCGTCGTGCCGGAGAAGGTTTGAGCCACGCCTGCCGCACGTGCAACCAGCTTGGCGCGCTCGTGGATCCAGTGCCCCTCCGCGTCGGTGCGCTCGTGCGCCCGCCGCGCCGGGGGGTAACCTCGTTAGCCCGCCCTCCGCCCCCATGGAGGGCATGAGCGGTCCGCCGACGGCACGCATCTCGTGGGGTAGGCCTCACCCCCTCCGCGCAAGACCGAGTGGCCCGTCCCCGGCGTCCTCACTCGCCCTTCGCCTCCGGATCTGCCACTCGTCCCACGAACAGAAGGCTGCCCGTCCGGTTGTCTCGGATGATGAACAGGAACGGATGATCCGCCCGGAAGACCGGTGAAGGCCGCGGCGCTGACTTCAGCCGCATCACCACGGCCGTGGCGGCGGCCGCCTCCGTCCCCTCCTCATTCACGTCCACGAACGCCTTGTGAATCACCGCCGAGATGCACAGGTCGCGCTTGCCGTTCATCCCCGAGAAGTCGGCTCTCACGCGATGGAATGCCTCGGGCATACCCATGGCTGCCAGCACCGCCTTGAGCTCGAACTGACACGTCGTCGTGAACCTCGGCAGGAACACCGACACCTTCGCCTTGCGCAGCCGCTCCGTCCATTCCGCCAGGCCCTCCGCACTCAGCGACCGCTCCAGTCGGGACAGACCATCCACTTCGCTCGGAAGCACGACCAGCATGGATAGGTCCTCCCCCGCGTAGGGCATCTCGAGGACCTGCAGCTTCGGCAGGGCCGCGTACTTGAACTGGCTCTCCTGGTGCATCATCGGGACGCTGACCCTCCTGTCCCGCGCCACCGTGAACCGGCCCTCCCGGGTCAGCTTCTCGTCGAATTGGCTCTCCCAGTTCCCTTTGAAGTACACGGCGTTCGTGAGCACCAGCCGCGTGAGCGCATCGAGAATGCCTCGGGCGATCAGCTCCTTGATCTTCTCCCGGGTCTGCTTCTCCACCCAGCCGTTGATCGCTTGGCGTGCTCGCTCGGTGTTCCCCGCGAAGTCCACTTGCGCCAGCTCAGCGCCGTAGTGCTCACGAGTGATGCCGAGAAATCCCGGCAGGAAGGTGTACCCCTCCTGCCCCCACAGACGATTCGCGGCAACCAGCTCGTAGCCGTGCCTCGTCTCATCGCCGAGATCGGCGGTGATGGCCGCGAACGCCGGGTGGAGTCGCTCCTGCGGCAGCGCGAAGTGCAGCACCTCCGCCATCTCGGCCTCGGTCTTCCCTCGCGCCCCGGCATACGTCATCGCCAGCGCCGTGGAGATGCTGTACGGCGAGAACAGCACGTTGCCGGTCTGCTCTCCAATCAGCCTCTGGTACAGGTCCACGGCAAACCGCGTGTTCCCCTCGACCACCGCCGCCACATCGGGATCTCCCGCCCCTGCCGGGGCATCCGCCCGGGCGACGATGACCATCGCAACGAGGACGCA
>JASFTU010000393.1:0-3507 GCA_050050635.1 Candidatus Brocadiaceae bacterium | reverse complement strand
CAGAGATAGGTGCTCTCGTGCCCGTACAGGGACTTCTCAGACGGAATGGGAAATGGAGCGGGCGACGGGATTCGAACCCGCGACGTCCAGCTTGGGAAGCTGACATGCTGCCACCGCCGGGGCTCTGTGGCGCTCCAGCCTTTCATTACGGTCCTACGCGGCTCTGGCCGCCAAGCCCAAAGCGTGTATCTGTGTAGGTCTTGTTCCGCACGGGCAGGGGTTCATCGCCGCCACCAGCATGGACTCGGCCGGGTGGGTCAGGGCGGCCGGTGTGGGCCAGATAGCGCCGCGACCGCAAACGGGCTACCCTCAGGCGCCGGGCGGGCCGAAGTCCTCGATGGCGCGGATGATCTCGGGGAAGCTCCGGGGCCACGCCTCGGCCGGCACGTTCTCCGATATCTGGATCAGTAGCCGCCCCGTGTCCCCGGCGTCCCGAAGCATCTCCATCGCGCGCTCGTAGACGCGCCCGGGTGGAGCCAGGTGCACCGACGAGGGGAAGTTGGCAAACACCCTCATCTCCGGCCACATCCGCACCGCCTCCCCCACGTCGGTGTCGTTGTCGGGCGGGGGAGAGAGGCTGTCGATGCCCCGGATGCCGGTCTCCCCGATCAGGTACCACAGCGGCTTGATGTCGCCGTCCATGTGCACGAACACGGGCACGTCGTGCTCGGCCATCGCCTCCACCGTCTCCCGGTAGATGGGCATGCAGTAACGGCGGTAGTTGTCCGGACTGACCAGGGGGGTGGTGACGTTGTCCGGGAAGTCAACGTAGTGGACGCCGGCCTCCCGGACGATGGGGATGATGCGCCGGTTGACATCCTCCATCAGCGCCGCACATTCCTCGACCACCCCGGGGCAGTCCACCAGGTGGTAGGACAGGTCCTGGATGGACACCCACTGGATCCAGAGCTGCGGGAACGGGGCGCGTTCCATGGCGACCAACACGACGCCGTCGTCCCCCAGCGCCTGCTCCTGCCGGTGGAAGCGATCTATGCGCTCTCCCACGACGAGGTCGCGAAGGTAAGCCCGCAACACGCGGTAGTCCTCGGGCCGCTTGACGAAGTGCTCGCGGGTCGACGCGCTGCCGTAGGCGGGCTCGTAGAGCTTCTCCTCGGTGAGGCTGCCCTCCGGCGTGTGCAGCGTCCGGCGCAGGCCGCGTCGCCCATTTCTCTCGATGTCTTCCGTCTCGAAGCGGCAGTGGGGATGCTCCAGCTCGTGGACGCGCACCCAGCGGACGATGCCCATGTTCGGGCGCCCCACAACCGACCACACCTCCTCGTTGGGCGCGGCCAGGTTGTCGTACTGCGCGAAGGGGACCCGGTCCATGGGCTCGCCGCGAAGCACGGCGAGCATGCGTTCCCGCATGGTCATCCGTCGCATGGGACTTCTCGCGCCCCTTACATGGTGCCTTCTTCGAGAGTGCCGCTGAGCTCTGCCTGGTCGGTGAGGCCGCTGATCCGGTAGCTGCCCTTCGCGAGGTCAGCCTCGACGGTGACCCGGTCGCCGAAGACCGACTCCTGCCGGCGGCCGTCCTCGGAGAGCAGCCGGTGTGCGGTCAGCGGCATGTAGGCCACCTCTTCGTGCAGGTGCCGCAGTACGCGGTCCTCGGCTCGCAGGCTGTTCATTCCGGCCAGTGCGCAGTGCAGCGCGGGAGTGCCCTTGCTGACGAGCATCGCGCAGTCATGGAAGACGAGGCTGAAGAGCGGCACGGGGATGCCGACCGGTTCGCCGTCCCGACCGGGCTCGCGGCGCGCCCAGTGCACGTTGAAGTAGTCCACGATCGGCGCCGCCCAGTCGCTGGCGCTCTCGGAGGCGACCACCCAGCCGAGGTCCCGGTAGTACTCGAAGATCGAGTAACGCGCCTCGCGGCATTCGGTACGCGTTGCCGGATGTCGGTGGTCGTAGCACTCCTCCAGGGGGATGGCCGTCAGGACGTCCTGGTAGGAGGCGTTCAGGCGGATGGCCTGGTCGCGCAACTGCTCGACGTTCATCTTCACGAAGTCCAGCATCAGGCGCGGGCAGAGGACCGACTGGGTGGCGCCGGCCCAGTACGCGTGGCGGGGGGAGTCACGGCGGGAGTCCTTGCGGGTGCGTTCCTCACTCCAGAAAGGCGAGCTGAGGAAGAAGTCGCGGTACTGCTCATGCACTCCGAAGAGCATGTCGTGGCGATTGGCGACGTCGCTGATGCGGCGCATCCCCTCCCAGCTGCCGGCCTCGGGCGAAGGTGGACAGGCGGCGGGGTGGGCGTGATCGTATCCAAGCGTCTGCCAGCCGGCCAGAGTGAAGTAGATGTTCTCGTTGGGGTACTCCAGGGCCAGCTCGTCGAGTTCGGCGGCGATTTGGTCGAATGATCGGAAGCGGCGTTTCACGCCGTCCCCCCGCAGGTCGGTCAGCAGGGCCATCTTCCGCAAGCCGATCGCTCCGCACAGTTTGTCGAGCCGGGGCTTCTCCAGTCGTTTCTCCTCGATCGAGCGCCATCGGCCGACCTGCTGGCAGTAGTCGCGGTAGGCAAGGGCGACCGTGACGTGGTCCGCCTGGGGGAAGAACCGATAGCGGATGCGTCGAGGGTAGCGGAATGCCTCGAAGGAGGGCACCCAGCGCGGCGCGACGCTGGTGGGCCCGCCGGCCGGGTGGTGCAGGTCGAAGAGCGCGTCATCCGGCGTCTCGATGATGGCGACGTAGCCGGCTCCGTCGGGGTCTATGTGGCCCCACCACGGGCCGGTTCCCGACTCCCAGGACCAGGGGTCGAACAGCCTGCGGGCCGTCTCGCCGGTGAGCTCCTCCGGCCAGTCACCGGGCAGAAGCGTGCCCTGCTGGAAGGGCAGCACCGTCCGGGCCTGCCCGGATGAGGAGTGCTGGAAGGAGCGCGGATAGTACACCTCCCGGACCCAGCGTTCCGGCGTGTGGCCCGGGTCCTCGTGGGGGGCGACCTGGATGAGCAGTTCGGGCCGGCCCGAGGCAAGCATGAAGCGGAAGCGCAGGTTGTACTGAATCCACGGGTCCGGGCATATGCTGCGCAGTTCGATGCCCCGGAGGTCACCCTCGCGGACTTCACGCCACTCGACAAGCGGGACTTCGGAGAGCGGTTTGTGGAGCTGGAGGCCGTAGCGCTGGATGAGGAATCCCCTGCGCTCGGGCTCCATCTGCCACTGCTTGCCGCTCTCCTTGTCGCTGACCGTCATGTTCAGTTCGTCACGGACAAGTCGGAGAGCGAGGAACTCATTCTCCAGCGTCCAGGTTGGCGATTCTGCCTCGGCATGATGTCCGACGTGCACTCCGGCTCCGCTCATGATGGACTCCCTGTGGGTGATGTGGGTTCGGCGAGAACCAACGTCGCGCTCCCGTACGAGGTGAAGCGACCGGCGGGCCGTGAGTATAGCGGCACGTGCGGCGGACCGACAACGTAATCGGTGAAAGGCGCCGCAGCGACGTGAGCGACTCAGGGATGGGACAGAGCGCGCAACTTCTCGCCCGCAGTCGCGAGGGGTGCGGACAGAACGTAGGCCC
>JASFTU010000392.1:0-3515 GCA_050050635.1 Candidatus Brocadiaceae bacterium | reverse complement strand
GCCGGTCATGGCCACGCCGGTGCGACCGGCGCCGTCGGGCTCCAGCCATACGGCCGCTCTGCTGACGGGCTCCTCCGACCCCTGTTCAGCAACGGCCACGTCCAAACGGGTGCGCGAGGCCGGCTCGGCCCCACGGGCGCCCGCGGCGATCGCGTCCACTCCCCCCTGGTCTGCCAGTACTCGGCGCTGCCAGGTATGCGCCGCTCCCGGCGGCAGGTCAACCGTCGCGTACAGCACGGAGGTCTGGCCCGGCCCGTGCAATGCCTCTGCCGGATCGTCCCCGCCGGGCACCAGGCCCCAGACGAAGTTCCCATGGAAGAACGCCAGCCAGGGCAGCACGGCGGCCCTGCCGGAAGGGAAGAAGCCTGCGCCGGGCGCGTAGCGGTGCGTGCGCCCGTGATAGAGCACGTCGCGCAGCTCGAACAGCGGCAGCGTTTCCTCGGTCCCGTTCTCGACCTCGGTGGTGATCCGGAGCGCGTGCTCGCCGGGCGACAGCGTGTAGGTGGTCTTCACGGCGACCTCCGGTGCGCCGTGCAGGTGACCTTCGGCGACCGCGACGGCGTCGCGTTCCAGTCCGCCGGGCTCGCTGAGCAGGACCTTCGTGTAGAGGGGCCGTCGGCGCGGCGGGGAACCCAGCAGCGGCGTCAGCAGGCGCATGTGGTCCTGTCCGCCCTGCACGGCTGCGTCAATCAGGTTGCCTGCCGCCGGCCCTGCGGACAAGTGGTCCGCCCCGGCGACGACGAACTGCACGAAGGCGTTCTCCAGCAGCACGTCCCCCGGGCGCGCTTCTGCTCCGGGGCCGGCCGGCAGGGCGGACTCGTGGGATACGCGGTAGACGTAGCTCTGACCGGCCAGGTCCAGCACCGGCTTCAGCAGTTCCGGCGCCGGCAGCACGGTCTCCTGCTCCGGCCCGCACGCCCACAGCAGCCCGCCGAGAATCAGCAGAGCCACCGTCAGCCGCCGCGCATTCATTCCACCGCTGCCTTCTGTTGGAGTATGGCCGCGACGCGCTCCGGCGGGAACTTCATCTCCCGCTCGTAGGTCAGCAGCCCGTTGATCTCCTGCTCCACGTCGGTCAGTTGCGTGTAGCAGAAGCCCGCCACGCCGCGGTTGTCAAGCAGGGCCTCGACCAGTCCGCGGAGACGCTCGAAGAACTCCTGCTCTGTGCGCGGCCCGGCCCCGTAGCCCCATCCCTCGCCCTCGGTCCCGCCGGGGCGCCAGGCCATGCCGCCGAACTCGCTCACGAAGTAGGGCCGCTCCCCGTCGTACGGAAGTTGCCGTTCGGGATAGCGGTGCGCCTCGGCAGACTCGCCCCGCTGCAGTGGCTCGAACGCCGCGCGGAACGTCTCGACGTCCTGCTCGTAGCTGTGCGTGTCCCAGATGTCGGTCTCGAAGTGGAACCAGCCGGAGGCGTCCACCACGGGGCGCGCCGGGTCCAGCTCCTTCGTCAGCCGGTAGAGGCGCCGCGTGAGCCATTCGCCGTACTCGGCCCGGTCGGCGTCGCCGGATTCGTTCAGCGGGCACCAGCCGATGATGCTCGGATGGCCGGCGTCGCGGCGGACGGCTTCAGTCCACTCGTCCAGCATGGCATGGGCGAAACGGGCGTCGTCCAGCGGGTGTCCCCAGTCGGGGAACTCGCCGAACACCAGGTAGCCCTTCCGGTCGCACAGGTGCAGGAACGCCGGCTCAAAGACCTTCTCGTGCAGTCGGGCGCCGTTGAATCCCAGCGCCAGCGCCGCGTCAATGTCCGCCTCCAGGGCATCGAGCGAGGGCGCCGTGTAGATGCCGTCGGGGTAGAAGCCCTGGTCCAGCACAGTGCGAAGGAAGACGGACTGACCGTTCAGCAGGAAGCGCGTGCCCTCGGTGCGGAACTCGCGCAGCCCCGCCCATGTTGTGACCCGGTCCGGCCCGCCCGCCGCGTCCAGCTCGACCTCGAACTCGTACAGGAACGGATCCTGCGGTGACCAGAGGCGCTGCTCCCGCAGCGCGAGTTCCGTCCGACAGGTTCCCGCGCCGGGGCCTGCGAACTCGGCCTGCCCGACCACCTGCCCCTCCGCCAAAGCCCGCACCCGTCCCGTGAACGGCCCGCCGCCCTCCACGTCCAGCCGCAGGTGGAATGCGCCCCGATGCAGGTCCGGCTCCGCGTGGACGTGGCGCACGTGGATCGCCGGCACGGCCTCCAGCCAGACGGTCTGCCAGATGCCGGTCGTGCGCGTGTAGAGGCAACCGTGCGAGTCGTACTCCGGGCACTGTTTGCCCCTGGGCTGCCAGCCTCGGCGCATGAGATCCACCGCCCGGACCACCAGCTCCTGCTCGCCATCGGCACGGAGCGCGTCGGTTAGATCGACGGTGAACGGCGTGTAGCCGCCCCGGTGTTCGCCCACCTCCCGGCCGTTCAGGTAGACGGTCGTGTCGTAGTCACATGCGCCCACGTGCAGCAGCACGCGCCGCCCCTCCCAGCGGTCGGGCACGCGGAAATGCCGTCGGTACCACACGCTGTTGTGGAAGTCCCGATCGCCGACGCCGCTCAGTTGGCTTTCCGGGCAGAAGGGAACGACGATCTCGCCGGCCAGGTCGCGCCCTGTCGCGTAGCCGCGAGCTTCGCCGGACAGGCCGGGGTCGGTCTCAAACTGCCAGGTGCCGTTCAGGTTCAGCCACCACTCGTCAGCCCGCCGCAGGTCAGGGCGCGGATGCTCCGGTCGCGGTATGTCGTGCACGTCTGCCCTCCGTGGTATTTGGGAAGTCAGACCCACTCTACGCCACCACGGCGCGGGCTGTCAACGCGGCCGGCTGCGGCATCACTGCCCGAGGGCATCCAGCGCGTTGGGCACGGTGTCCTTAGGTTTGACGCCGTACCAGGCGCCGATCACCCGGCCGTCTTCTCCTATGAGGAAGGAGGAACGGATGGTGCCCGTGTGCTTGAGGCCGAAGAGAGATTTCTCGCCCCAGGCACCGTAGGCATCAGCGACGGCATGGTCGGGATCGGACAGCAGGGGGAAACCCAGCTCGTGCCTCCGGTCGAACCTGCGCTGGCGCTTCGGTGGATCAGGGCTGATGCCCACGGCCTCGATGCCCAGGCCCGTGAAGTCGGGCAGGGCGTCCCGCACGCTGCATGCCTGCCTCGTGCAGCCCGGTGTGCTGGCCCGAGGGTAGAAGTAGAGCAGCAGCTTCCTTCCGGCGAAGTCCGACAGACGCACCGTCCGCTCGTCCTGGTCCGGCAGCTCGAACGACGGCGCTTCGTCCCCAGGCGCCAGTTCTGTCATCGTCGCCCCTCCTGCTACGCGTGGTTGCGCAGTTTGAGTTCGATGGGGTGGGGGTGCAGATAGGTCTGCTGTTTCAGATACGGCTGGTCGTAGAGGCGCACGTAGTGGCGCATGAGCGTGGCGGGGACGATCAGCGGCACCAGCTTGTCCCTGTAGTGCTCAAGCACCTCCAGCATCTCCTGCTTCTCGTCTGCGGTGAGCACGTCCTTGAAGAAGCCGAGCATGTGGGTGAGCACGTTGGCGTTCCGGGGG
>JASFTU010000391.1:0-3527 GCA_050050635.1 Candidatus Brocadiaceae bacterium | reverse complement strand
TCGCATGGCGGCCGTCTCGTCCCGCACTGGCGTCGAGTCGGAAGCCAGTGTCCTGGCCTGCCCCGGCCGCGCTCAGGCCCTCGGAGACTTCGGCTTCTTCGGCTTTCTCTTGGGCGGGCAGCGCTGGAGGTAGCTCTTTGCCAGCTCCGCCTTCATCTGCGTGGTGTCGGCGCGTTTGTCGAAGGTGGCCAGCAGGGGATCGTCGCCCGCGACCATGCGGGTGCGCAGGGCGGCCTGGTACTTGCGGACGAGTGCCGCGTGCCCCGGGCTGTCGATCAGGCTGTGCAGGCAGTCCGGGTCCTTCTCCAGATCGTAGAACTCCTCCGTCGCTCGGTAGCGGAACATCCTGACCCGTTCGGCGACCGCGGGATCCGTCTCTGCCGCCGCGTTCATGCCCTTCATGCACATGCCCTCGTTGTTGTTGCGGTAGCGGGTCTCCCCGTCGCTCCAGGCGTTGAACAGGTAGCCGTACTGCTTGTCCTGGATGCAGCGCATCGGGACGGCGGCTCCGCCGGCCTTGTAGTCGATCTGGGTGAATACATCCTGCCGCCCATCCTGGCTGCCGCCCTCGAGGAGAGGCAGGAAGGAGCGCCCGTCCAGCCCGGCCGGCACCGGGAGCCCGGTCGCCTCCAGGACCGTGGGAAAGAAGTCGATGCCGGAGATGAAGTGCTCGCCATCGACGCCCCCGGGGCGCACAACCCCGGGCCAGCGCGCCATCCACGGCGTGTGGGTGCTGGCCAGGTAGCAGTTGCACTTGGAGAAGGGCACCGCGATCCCGTTGTCCGAGAGGAACATGACCAGCGTATTGTCTGCCAGACCCGACTCCCTGAGCGCCTGCATCACCCTCCCGAAGGTGTCGTCCAGGCGGCGGGACGAGTTGCAGTAGTGGCTCAGCTCCTCCCGCACGAGGGGCAGATCCGGGAGGTACCCGGGCACGTGGATCTCGTCGGGCTCGTACATCCTGGAGGGAAGCTCCGCCCCCTTGAGCAGCTTGCCGGTGGGGGCCTGGAACGGCCGGTGCGGATCGTGGGAGTTGACCATGAGGTAGAAGGGCTTCTGGCTTTCTTTGCACTGGTTGAAGAACTCCGTGCAGCACTCGTAGTACCGCGTCGGGCTGCGTCCGGCGCCCAGGTCCGGCTGGTCCTGGACGTAGTCCCACTGGTAGGAGGGCTTCGGGGTGGAGTGCCTGACCTTGCCCAGGACGCCCGTCAGGTAGCCGGCGTCGGAGAGGGTCTCCATGACGGTTGGGATGTCCCGCTCGGTCTGGAAGAACCCGTAGATGCCGCTGTTGTGCCCGTACCGCCCGGTCGCGAGACACCCGCGGCTCGGCTGACAGATGGCGACAGTGACGTGAGCGTTCCGGAAGCGCCGGGACTCCTGGGCGAAGCGATCCAGGTTCGGGGTCAGGTCCGGGACCTTCCCGCCGAGGCAGCCCGGGCCCACGGTGTCGGGGCCGAGATCATCGGCGGTGAAGAGCAGGACATTCAGCCTGCTCGGCTCGGCGCCGGCGTGCACGCCGAGGTCCGAGGCCAAGGCGCTTCCCACCAGCCCCGCTGCAGCCGAACGTGTGAAGTCGCGTCGGTTCATTGTCTCGTCCTCGTTTCTGCGCGGCCGCAAATGTGGCCGGTTTTCGTCCCCATCCACTATATATGGTCGGAGAAGGCCGGCCGTGTCAACTGGAAGGCGGTGGTCAGCGGCCGATGGAGACCGGGGCCGCGGGCGCGGTGGGCGTCCTGCGGATGTAGAGGACCGGGCGGTCGAGCGGCTGAGTGGCGATGGTCCTGCCATCGGCCGTGCGCTCGATGAGCGCGGCCCATTGTGTCGGGTCCCCGCGGACGCCCATGGGTCGATCCACGAGGTTGGCCACGAGGAAGTTGGACGTGCGCTCGAACAGGAGCAGCGACTCGCCCGCCGGCGGGATGGCGTTGCCCCCGTAGCCGAAGACGGACACGTTGTCGGTGTCGCGGGCGACGAGGATCGGCGTCGGGTTCTCGCCCTTCAGCCCGTAGATGCATACGTTGCGCGCATTGCGCAGCTCCATGTTCGCCTCGCCCCGGCTGTGCTCGGGGTTGCACTGGTAGAAGCGGAGCGGCTCCGTGGTGCCCTCGACCAGCAGGTGGCGGTACGCGGGGTGCGGGCTGCCGCGATGATCGGCGTGGAAGTTGTACCACCTGCCCCCGCCACTTCCCCTGACGACGGCCTGCGGGTGACTGAGCACCGGGGCGTCGTCGGCGTTGTCGGCCCGGTACGACGCCCACATCTCGACGGCTCGGAAGATGGAGCTCCTGCCCGCCCGCCAGTCCAGGCAGTAGGCGCCGGGCGTGCCGGCCGAGATGCCCAGGAAGGCCAACACCGTCGGGGCGCTCGCCTCGTCGGAGGTGCGGACCACGGGCATCGGGGCGGCCGGATCGCTGAAGTCGCCGCCCTCTGTCGCCAGGGCCGTCAGCACGGAGAAGACGCGGTGCACGCCGACCAGCTTCGTCGCGGGGCGCAGCCGGAGGGTCCGGGAGACGCGGTACTTGCCTCGTGGCAGGAACACGATATCGTGCTCGTCGATGGCCCGCTGAAGGGCGTCCGCGTCATCGGCCTCGTTGTCGCCGGCGGCGCTGTACGGCGGAGCCTTCACGTTCACGGCGCCGGGCGATTCCCAGCTCGGGAAGGGATCGGTCCACAGATGACGGCTCTGGAGGTCCGCGGGGGGCGCCGCTCGGTCGGTCTGCGCCGGGAGCGTCCGGCTCGCCAGACGCTGGCCGTCCACGTAGACCGGCGCCTTGTACTCGTACTCCAGGCGCTTGTTGGGGGGATCGATGCCATGGGCGTACTCGCGCACGCGAAGCCAGCCGTCAGCGGCGCCGGGCAGGTGCGCCCCGTCGGAGTGACGGGCCACCGTGCCGGCTCCCTTGACGAAGACATTCTGCATGTAGAGGCTGGTCCGGGCCTCGATGGCCACGTTCGGCCCCGGTTTCCGGAACTCGATGCTGCTGTCCACGAGGCTGAGCTGGCCGAAGAGGTCGCGGGCGAGGCGGTTGGGGTCCGTCACGATGGCGGGACCGGCGGCGTCGGTCACCACGCGCAGACCGACGGCCGTGAGGGTCTCGTACCCCCGGTAGCGCAGGGCGGTCTCGGTCTGCCCGATGAGCGTGAAGCCCGTGATGGTGGGCGCGGGCTGCGCCTCGAGCAGATCCGCCCCGATGCGGCCGCCGATGACGGTCACATTGATGTGGCTGCCGCCCGAGCCGCACGCGCCCTCGATGCCGGAGAAACCGTGCGTGGCGTCGATGGTGCAGTCCTGGACGCCCGATCCCTGGGCGCCCCGATGCCGGATGCCGACGGCGCCCGGGTTGCCCTCGCCGATGGCGATGTCGATCCCGACGAACATCTGGTTGAAGCTGCCGTTGGGCTGCCGGCGGGTCAGGTTCTGATGGTCCCAGCGCAGGTAGTGGACCACGTACTTGCGGTTGGCGGGATCATCGAAGCCGGGGGAGTTGGGAGCCAGCACGATGCGCGGCCGGTCCGGTCCGCGGCGA
>JASFTU010000390.1:0-3528 GCA_050050635.1 Candidatus Brocadiaceae bacterium | reverse complement strand
GCGTGCGCCTGGCCTGCTTCGGCCATACCCACGGAGGGCAGATCAGGCTGCCGGTGATCGGCTCGTTGGTGACCAAGTCCAGGCTGCCTCGTCGGCTGGCCCGGGGGGCTTTCCGCAACGGCGAAACCACTTTCGTAACCAGCGCGGGCCTCGGCACCAGCCCCGCCCTGCCCTTTCGGCTGCTCTGCCGGCCGGAAGCCGTGCTGATCGAGATCAAGCGGGATCCGTCGCCGGACGAGCTGGCCCGGCCGCCGGAGGTGGACCTTGAGTAGCGACGCCGAGCAGCTCAAGCGCCTCTGCGCGCGGGTCAGGCGCCTGAAGCTGCGCGCGCGGCGGGCCGTCAACACGCGCCTGAGCGGCGCATATGCCAGCGCCTTTCCCGGCCCGGGTATCGAGTTCGCTGAGTTCCGCCCTTATCGGCCCGGCGAGGAGGTCCGCCACATCGACTGGCAGGTGACCTCCCGGCGACGTCAACCGTACGTGCGGCGATACGTGGCAGAGCGCGAACTGCGAGTGCTGCTGGCGGTCGACGTCAGCCTGTCCATGGACGCCGGCGGCGAGCTGTCGGGACGGCGCCGCGCCGAGCCGGCCGCGGCGGCTCTGGCGCTCTCTGCGGTCGCCAACGCCGACCGGGTCGGCGGGCTGCTTTTCGGCCAGGAGGTAGAACGCGTGATTCCCCCGGCGCGGGGCGAACGGCACGCGCTGAGCCTCCTGCGCCACTTGCTCTCGGATCGCTCGCACGCCGACCGCACCGACCTGCGCCCGGTGCTGCGAGCGCTGCTCAACCTGCGGCGGGGCGTGGCGTTCCTGCTGACCGACTTCTGTTGCCGGCCCCCTGCATGGCATAGCGGGGTCCGGCGCCTGCTGGCCGCCTGTGCGCGCCGCCACGAGCTTTCGGCGCTACACCTGCTGCCCCCTGCGCTCGCCCTGGACGCCGGCGGCCCCATCATGGAGGGGCTGGAGCCGGAGTCCGGCGGGCGGGTGGCACTTCAGCCACGGGTGCGCGGCGGAGGCGAGCCCCTGGCCGAGCACCTGCGGCTGACTCGCCGAGCGCTGAGACAGGCGGGCGTCTCCGCCGCCGAAGTCGGGCCGGGCGACGATTACGTAGCCGGACTGCTTCAACTGCTGGCGCGTCGCCGCCTCGTCGCTTGTCATTAGCGGCCGCGTGCGATTGACAGCGGCACCCCTGGCAGCTATGATGGGGATTCTGAAGTCCTGGTTCTCCAAAGACGAGCCAACACAGGGAGTCTACGTTCTGTGGCACGCAGAAGGCGACGTTCAGGAAGACGCTGCCGATTCTGCCGGGACGGCATCGAAGAGGTCAGCTACAAGGACACCGACCGGCTGCGACGGTTGCTCTCCAGCGAAGCGATGCTGTTCAGCCGGAAGCGCTCAGGCAACTGTTCCCGCCATCAGCGGCAGGTTAAGCGGGCGGTGAAGCGCGCGCGCTACCTGGCGCTGCTCCCCTACCAATAGTCTCCCATCGCCTCTGAACCCTTCCCTATGCAGCCGGGGGCCCTGCGCAGGCGGCGCGCGCCCCGCTTCTCTTTGACTTCGGCAGCGCTCTTGCCAATAATATCGGCGTAACTGTGCCCGGACCGGAGGAGCGCCTGTGGCCCGCACGTTCGAGGGATGCTATACCGCGCTGGTCACTCCCATGAAGGGTCCACAGGCGGCCGAAGTCGACTACGACGCCCTGCGGGAGCTGGTCGAGTTCCAGGTCGCCGCCGGAGTGAGCGGCATCCTCGCGATGGGCACCACCGGCGAGAGCCCCGCCCTGAGCTGGGAAGAGCACTCCGAAGTCATCCTCCAGGTCGCGCGGCTCGCGGATGACCGCTGCACGGTCATCGCCGGCACCGGCTCCAACAGCACCGGCGAGTGCATGGCCAGCACGCGCCACGTGGTGCAGGAGGGCGTGGGCGCCATCCTGCTGGTGGAGCCCTACTATAATGGCCCCAGTTCCATCGAGATCCGCCGCGAGTACATGCAGCCCGTGGCGGAAGCCTTCCCCGACGTGCAGGTGATCCCCTACGTGATCCCGGGTCGCAGCGGCACCCAGCTGCTGCCGGAAGACCTGGCGCTCCTGCACGATGCCTGCCCCAACGTCAACGCCGTCAAGGAAGCCAGCGGCGACCTGGCCAACATGCGACGCAGCCGGGAGACCTGCGGGGCCGACTTTGACATCTTGAGCGGCGACGACGGGCTGACCTTCGCCATGATGACGGCCCCCCGGATCGCCGCCAGCGGCGTGGTGAGCGTGGCCTCCAACGTGGCCCCGGCGGCCGTGCAGCAGATGACCGAAGCTGCCCTCAGGGGCGATGCGGACGAGGCGGGGCGACTGGCAGAGGCGCTGGAACCCCTGTTCGATATCGTGACAGTGAAGACGACCGAAGACAGTCCCTATGGAACGCGGCTCTGCAAGGCCCGCAACCCGCTGCCAATCAAGACGCTGATGAGGCTGCTGGGGCTGCCCGTCGGGCCCCCGCGCCGGCCGCTGGGCAGGATGACCCCCGCCGGCCTGGCTGAGGTGGTCGACGCGGCCCGCAGGGTGTGGGATCAGAATCCATCCATCCTGGAACCGCTGGCCCGCGCCTTCGAGGTGGACGTCGAGGAGCGACTGTCGGATCCCGTCTACAAGCAGGGGCTCGCCTACCAGGACTGAGCCGGGGCAGAAAGGCGGACAGATGGCAGAGAACGGACGTGAACTGAAACTGGACGTCCTATTCGCTCAGATGCCGGACCTGGAGGCGAGCGACCTGCACCTGAAGCCGGGCAACTCGCCGATCTACCGAGTGGCAGGCGATCTGCACCGCGCCAAGGTCAATCCCCTCAGCGAGCAGCAGATTGAGTCCCTGGTCGAGGAGTGGATCGGCAAGGGCCGGATGGCAGAGCTACGGGAGAAGGGCAGCCTGGATCTGGGTCACGATTTCGACGGGGGGCGGGTGCGCGTCAACGTCTTCCTTCAGCGAGGACGCATCAGCCTGGCGGCGCGCCTGGTGAAGAACGAGATACCTACTCTGGAGGAGCTGCACCTGCCGGCGGAGCTGGAGAAGATCACCGAGTTCCAGCAGGGGCTGGTGCTGGTGTGCGGCATCACCGGCTCGGGCAAATCCACGACGCTGGCCAGCCTGCTGGAGATGATCAACGGCCGGCGCCGATGCCACATCCTGACCATTGAAGACCCGATCGAATACCTCCATGAAGACCGTCAGAGCATCGTCAACCAGCGCGAGATCGGGCTTGACTGCCGGGACTGGGCAGACGCCCTGCGTTCGGCGGTGCGGGAGGATCCGGACGTGATCCTGGTGGGAGAGATGCGCGACAGGGAGACCTTCCAGGCGGGGCTGCGGGCAGCCGAAACGGGCCACCTCGTCTTCGGGACGCTTCACACCTCCAGCGCCGGGGGAACGATCGGGCGGATACTGGACCTGTTCCCGGCCGACCGCCACTCTTTGATCCGCCAGAGCCTGGCGCTGAACCTGCAGGGCATCCTCTGCCAGCAACTCATACCCTCCTATCGCGAAGACG
>JASFTU010000389.1:0-3533 GCA_050050635.1 Candidatus Brocadiaceae bacterium | reverse complement strand
CGGCGGGTTCGCGGGGGGTGGGGCAGCCCCCGATGCTGGCCTCGCCGGCAGGAAGACGTCCTGCCGCTTCAGGAGCAGTCCGTACGGCGTCCCCTGGATGAGTACTTCTCCCTCCTGCGTGACCCGGGAGGTCCAGCGGCCTTCGTCGGTGACGAACAGAAGAGAAAGAGCCTCCGTGGACTCACCTCCCACAAAGACCTCCGTCAGTCCGGTCACCGAGACCTCCACCTTCTGCACGCGGCCCGCGATGGGATTGACCATCTCGACGGTCCACGACTCGCCCACCCGATCCTCGTCCAGTTCCCTCAGGGGCGGGAGGGGCGAGAGCATGTTGCCCAGGAAGCCACGGCCCCGGTAGGGCACCACGGTCCGCACGCGGTCCCCGCCGATGTGGCCTATGAACTTGAGGCCGCCCTCCTCAACGCTGCCGATCAGGTGCGCATCCAGGGCGTCGGAGTTGATCTGGAAGAAGCGCAGACCGCGGAGCGGGGAGATGCTGGCGTGGAACTTCAGGTCCACGGTGCCCGACATGCCCAGGACGTACCGGGCCGCCGGCTCGAGCACGATGCGCGTCTCTGACTTGAGGACGATGGTGCCGGCCTCCTCCCGTGCAACGGTCAGCGTGGAGGTGCCGATCCGCCGCCCCGCGAAGTAAACGTCCCACAGGCTCTCGCGTTCTGATTCGTCGGGGGGAAGCATGCGGCTGTAATCCGCCATCGGGGCGGTGGACGGTTCGGTCGGCAGGTTCCGGAGGAGCAGCAGTCCCCACATGACGGCGAAGAATGCCGTTACCAGCAGGACGAATGCGTACCGGATCAACCTGTCCATCGGCCCCCGCACCCTCAGTCGTTTTCGCTGAAGAAGTCCAGCCAGAAATCAACGTCGTCCTCGCTGAGGCCCGTGAACTTCTCGTCGGGCTCCCTGGCCAGCTCCTCGTCCGCCTTCCCCATCTTCTTGCGGGCCCGGGCGACGAACCGCGCGGGGCCCTGAACGGTCGCCCGGCCGCGTCGGAGGGCATCGATGAGCCGCGGATCCTCGGTCACCACGAAGGTGCGCTCCTCGACGGCAGTGCGGTTCGCCGGGCCCGCTATCTCCGCGCGCGCCTCCTCCCCGAACGGCAGGTTCACGACCTTGACCCGCCCGAACCGTTCCGTGGGGGGTAGAACCTGGTCGGCGGGCGCTTCGTCCCACACCAGGACCACGTCACACTCGTGAAGCTGGGCGTAGCGGGCGAGCCATCGACGCAGGTTGTCGCGCGTCTTCAGGCGGTCGTCGTCCACCACCATCGCATCGTCCGACTCGACGAAGTATGCGCACAGATCGTTGCCGTCCACGTAGACCTTCATGCCCTCGCCCTCCGGTCCTCCAGGCAGGATTCCGCAAACACTTCTTTCCCCTCGACCCACGTTGCGACCGCCTTCCCTCGAAGGCTCCGACCGGCGAAGGGCGTGTTGCGCGAAAGGGAGCGGAACGAATCCGGGTCGACGGTCCATTCACGGCAGGGGTCCACCAGAGTCATGTCGGCGCGCCGGCCGGGCTGGAGCGTTCCCGCCGGCAGGCCCAGCAACCGCGCCGGCGACAGGCTCATCAGCCGCACGAGCGCGGCGGGTGGGAGCTTCTCCTCTGCCACGAAATGCGTCAGCATCAGGCCGAGCGTGGTCTCCAGGCCGATCAGCCCGCTGGCGCCGGACGCCTTGTCGGCCGCCGTGTGGGGCGCGTGGTCGCTGGCTATCACGTCGGCGCTCCCCGACAGGAGTGCGCGCTGCAGGGCCTCCCGGTCCGCCGCCGACCTGATCGGCGGGTTGACCTGCGGCACCTCCCCTCCACCGTGATCGTCGATCGAGAGAAGTAGATGGTGAGGAGTCAGCTCGTAGGACACCCGCGCCCGGGAGCGGTACTCCTCGATGCGCCGGACGCTCTGGCCGGTGCTCACGTGGCTGAAGTGGACCCGGCAGCCACAGCGGGCGGCAATCTCCAGATCCCGGTGCACGTAGCGCGGTTCGTTGGTGTACGGCTCCTCCGGCTCGAAGCCCGGGTGGCGCCCGTCCCGGATCATCTCCAGCGCCCGAGGCGAATCCTCGCAGTGGGGTGTCAGAGGGATGTCGGCGGCCGCGGCCCGGCGGCATACCTCCTCCATGAGCGCCGGGTCCACCACGGGGTCGCCGTCGTCGCTCAGGGCGACGACGCGCTCCTGTTTCGCCAGTTCGGCGACGTCATTGGGCTCCAGTCCTGCCCGGTCCCGGCTCATCGCGGCCTTGAAGTACACGTGAACGGGCGCCTCCCGGCGCGCCTTCTCCGCCAGCACCCGGACCTGGTCGGCGGTGCAGACGGGCGGTTCGGTGTTGGGTTCGCAGACGACGGTGGTGTAGCCCCCGGCCGCGGCGGCCCGGCCGCCGGTGGCCAGTGTCTCCTTGCGGGTGAAGCCCGGCTCGCGGAAGTGGACGTGGATGTCCACCAGTCCCGGCAGCAGCCACAGCCCTTCGGCGTCGATGGTGAGGCATGGCTCTTCCGGGCCGGTCGCCGAGCGCGCTTCGGAAGACGGTATGCGCGGGGCGATGCGCGCCACCTTCCCGGCCACGACCAGCAGGTCGCGCTGCCCATCCACCCCGCCGGCGGGGTCCAGGAGCCGGGCATTGCGGATGAGCACCACGGAAGTCGCCTCCATTTCGCTACCCCGCATTGTGGCGATACCCGGTGTCTCGCTGCCACGCCTTCAGGACGGGATAGAGCTCCCTGTAGGCGGCCAGCATCTCTTCATAGTAGCCGGCCCGTCCGGGATCGGGAGTGAAGGTGGCCTGAGGGACGATCAGCTCTTCGGCGGCCCCTTCGGCGGACTCATAGATGCCGGCCGCCACGCCCGCCGCGATGGCCATGCCCAGCGAGGCGGCTTCGGCGACCTCCAGCCGAACAACGGGCCGGTTGAACATGTCCGCCTTCAGTTGCAGCCAGAAGTCGCTCTTTGCTCCACCTCCGATGGCACGGAACTCGTTCACCTCCACGCCGGCGCGCTGAAGAATATCGGCGTTCAGCTTCATCTCGTAGGAAATGCCCTCCAGCACGGCGCGCAGCACCTGTCCGCGCGTGGTGGACAGGCTGAGCCCGACCATTGCGCCGACCGGGTTGGCGTCCATGTGGGGCGTGCCCGTCATGGTGAAGTGGGGCAATACGAACAGGTCGGTCGGCTCATCGCACATCTGCTCGGTCAGCAGGTCGTACGGGTCCCTGCCAGACTGGCGGGCACGCTCGAGCTCCCCGCGGGCCAGGTTGTCCCGCACCCATCGGAACAGTGACCCGCCGGTGAAGTTGAATGCCAGCGAGACGTAGAGGCTCGGTGCGGCATGCGGGTAGCAGGCCAGGTTGTTCTCCAGCATGGTTTCATTGACCACCGGCTCCTGCATGGCGACGGCGAAGCACTCGACCGTGCCGGTGGCGTCCATGGCGACTCCGGGCTGGATGACTCCGCTGCCGAGCGCTCCGGCCGGCTGGTCGTGACTCCCGGCGACGACGAGGCACCCGGCCGGCAGGCCCAGCTC
>JASFTU010000388.1:0-3535 GCA_050050635.1 Candidatus Brocadiaceae bacterium | reverse complement strand
GCGCCGGCGCCTGCTGGCCAAGGCCGACGCGCTGTGCGAGGGAGCCGAGAAGGTGGCCTACCGGATGAGCCACGGCGGACGGGATGCCTTCCTGGGGGCCGGCACGGGCAACGGGGGCGGCTACTACGCCGACGCCCTCCTTCGCTCCTACTGGCTCACCGGCGCGCAGAAGTACCTGGACTATGCCTGCCTGAATGCCGACTTCCAGCTCGGCTGCAACCCCCTCTCGAAGTCCTTCGTCACCGGCATGGGCGCCCGTCCACCCCGGCGACCGATGATCAGTCGGCAGCTTTTCCGGCCCGGCCGTCCGTATGACCCCTACAGTGCCGTCAAAGGGTTCACCGTCTACGGACTGGCGGCGAAGTTCGGTAACCGCGCCCATCCGGCCCCGCTACCCCCCTGGCGGCGATGGCCCGACCTGTGGGGTGCCGGGGCCATGATCAGCAGCGAGTTCACCATCCACCAGACCATCGGCCCCTCCGCCATGCTGCACGCTGCCCTCTATGCGCTGGAGAAGGAGTCTCCGGGGCGGCCAGCCGTTGGGAATCCCGAGGTGAAAGGGAAGCCGTGAGAGAGCCCCGGGCCATGAACCGACGCGACTTCCTGCGGGCGGCCCTGGCGGCCGGAGCTGGCCTGGCCGTGCGTCCCACCCCGGCGGCGAAGGCCGCTCCGGCGGAGGTCAGCGCCTCGAAGCTGCCCCGCTGGCGGGGGTTCAACCTGCTGTCGAAGTTCATGGTGTGGCGCAACGAGCCGTTCGTCGAAGATGACTTCCGCATCATGCACGAGTGGGGGTTCGACTTCGCCCGCCTGCCCATGGATTACCGCTGCTGGACGGATCGCGCCAACCCTCGGCGACTCAGGCAGGACGTGCTCGCGGAGGTCGATGAGGCCGTCGAGTACGGACTTGAGCACGACGTGCACGTGTGCATCAACTTCCACCGTGCGCCCGGCTACACGGTCGCCCGGCCACCGGAGGAGAAGAGCGTGTGGACGGACGCGGAGGCACGGCAACTCTGTGTGCTCCACTGGGGGGAGTTCGCGCGGCGCCACGCCGGCGTGCCACCGGAGCGGCTAAGCTTCAACCTGTTCAACGAGCCCGCGCGCATCGGCAGCCGCGGCTTCAGCCTGCAGCGTTACAGGGAAGTCGTGCGCATGCTGACCGACGCCATCCGGGAGCACGACCCGAACCGGCTGATCATCTGCGACGGCTACGAGTGGGGCACGAAGCCGGCGCCCACACTGACCGACCTGGGCGTGGCGCAGTCAACCCGAGCATACCAGCCCTTCTGGCTCACCCATTACGGGGCCTCATGGGTCGGCGGGGAGAACTGGGCCGAGCCCGAGTGGCCGGCCAGGGGGTGGGACATCGACAGGCTGCGCGAGTACTGGCGTCCCTGGAAGGAGCTGGCCGACTCGGGCGTGGGAGTCCACTGCGGCGAGGGTGGCGCCTATAACGCCGTGCCCCATGCAACATTCCTGCGCTGGCTGGAAGACGCTCTCACCGTGCTGGAGCAGTACGGCATCGGCTGGGCCATCTGGAACCTGCGTGGACCGTTCGGCCCGCTGGACGCCGGGCGCGAGGACGTGGAGTACGATGCCTTCGACGGCCACGAGCTGGACCGCGACATGCTCCGCGTCCTGCTCCGCCACTGAGCCCGCCACGCTCCGTCCTGGCGACGCGCCATCCCGAACGCTTGACGTGCGGCGCGCCGCGCCGTAGGATGAACGCGTTCCACATCATCGACGAAACCATCGGTGACCGACCGGATGCACAGGACCGGTACAAGCCACGGGCGAATGGACGTGCGCGTAGCTGTACGGGGGGCCGTCGTGCGCCTGTGGCAGGGTCGGCCGTGAGAGAGCCGGGATGAGCCGCGGGCGGGCGGCGGCCCGTGGCCCTTCGTTCTGTCCCGAACGCTTTCCGCAAGATCACCAGGAGTCGCCGATGGATCACCCCAAACTGCCGAAGCGCTACGACCCTCCCGCAGTTGAGCCGCACTGGCAGCAGCGTTGGGACGAGCAGCGCATCTACCGCTTCGATCCCGCATCCGACGGACCGACGTTCTCCATCGACACGCCCCCACCCACCGTCTCGGGCGCGCTGCACATAGGGCACGTCTTCAGCTACACGCACACGGACCTGGCGGCGCGCTTCCAGCGTATGCGCGGCCGGACCGTGTTCTACCCCATGGGATGGGACGATAACGGGCTGCCCACCGAGCGGCGCGTGCAGAGCGTGCTTAAGGTCCGTTGTGACCCCCGTCTGCCCTACGACCCCGATTTCCAGCCGGACCCGGACGCCGCGGAGACCACTCCGGTGAGCCGCAGGAACTTCCTGGAGCTGTGCGCACGCGTGACCGCCCGGGATGAGGAAGCGTTCCAGCATCTGTGGCGCCGCCTGGGCCTGTCGGTGGACTGGACGCAGACCTACGCCACCATCGACGAGCGCAGCCGAAGGGTCGCGCAGATGGCGTTCCTGGACCTCGTCCGCAAAGACGAAGCCTACTCGGCCGACGCGCCCACTATGTGGGACGTGGACTTCCAGACCGCCGTGGCGCAGGCCGAGGTCGAGGACCGGGAGATCCTCGGCCATGAGTACCTCCTGGAGTTCGGTATCGGGGGCGGGGGCTCCCTGCCCATCATGACCACGCGCCCGGAGCTTCTGGGCGCGTGCGTGGCCGTGGTGGTGCACCCGGAGGACAGTCGCCACCGGGAACTGGTCGGCCGGACGGCCGTCACGCCGGGCTATCGGGTGCGCGTCCCCATCTACGCCCATCCGGGCGCCGACCCGGAGAAGGGAACCGGGGCCGTCATGGTCTGCACGTTCGGAGACGTCACAGACGTGACGTGGTGGGAGGAACTCGATCTGCCCGCGCGGATAGTCCTTGCGCGCGACGGGCGCATCATATCCGTTCCCTGGGGGCAGGACGGCTGGGAGTCGCTGGACCCCGAAACCGCGCGCCGGTTCCACGGTCGGATCGCGGGCCTCAGCGTCGCGGAGGCGAAGCGACGGATGGCCGACCTGCTCGCCGAGCCAGCGGCGGCTGCGCACGCCGGCTCGGGGCCTCCTCTCCAGGGCGATCCCCGGCCCATCACGCAGACGACGCGCTTCTACGAGAAAGGCGAGAGGCCGCTGGAGATACTGCTGACGCGGCAGTGGTTCATCCGGCTGCTGGACAAGCGAGAGGCGCTTCGGGAACAGGGCCGCAAGGTGAAATGGCATCCCGAATCCATGCGCGTTCGCTACGAGCGCTGGGTGGAGGGCCTGAAGTACGACTGGTGCGTCAGCCGGCAACGCTACCACGGCGTCCCCGTGCCCTTGTGGTACTCCCTGGACGCCGACGGCCGCCCGGCCCACGACCAGCCGCTGCTGCCCCGCACGGAGCAGCTCCCCGTGGAGCCGATGACCGAGACACCGCCGGGCCTGGAGGAGACGCAGCGCGACCGGCCGGGTGGCTTCACCGCCGAGACCGACGTGCTGGATACCTGGGCCACCTCATCGCTCACGCCGCAGATCGTTACGGGCTGGGGGGCC
>JASFTU010000387.1:0-3539 GCA_050050635.1 Candidatus Brocadiaceae bacterium | reverse complement strand
TTGATCGTATTCCAGGTCTTATGCGGGTTCTTCGCCGCCCACGTGGCCGGCCAGAAAGGCCGCAGCCGGCTGCGGTGGTGGTGCATAGGGGCGTTCGTTCCCGCCTTCGGCGTGGTGCTGAGCCTGGTCATCCCGGCTCGCGGTGAGGCCTCGGGGTTCCCGGCGCCGGCGGACGGTGCGGAGGCCGGGGAGGGCGAGCATCGCGACCGGCGCAAGCGCCCCCGTCGCTGCTGCGGGCGTTACCTGCCCGACTGCCACGGCTGCCCGCACTTCCGGCGTCGGCTTTTCGACCCCGCCCGGCCGCAGGGCCGCAAGGGACACTGCGACTTCTACGACGTGGACCTGGTGGCCCAGAGGGGCGACGCCTCCTCCCGAATCAGCATCGAGGACCGCTCCGAGAGGTGAGGCGCCGGATGGGTCGGATCATCCTGGCAGACAACATGGACGTGCTGCCGGCGATGGAGACAGGCAGCGTCGATCTCATCTACGTCGACCCCCCCTTCAACACGGGCAAGCTGCGGCAGCACACGCCGCTGCGCACGAAGCAGGATCCGGAAGGCGGCGACCGCGTCGGTTTCCAGGGCAGGCGCTACCGCACCGAGCGGCTGCAGACGCGCAGCTTCGAGGACGATTTCGACGACTTCCTGCAGTTCCTTGCCCCGCGCCTGCGCGAGGCCCACCGGCTGCTGGCCGAGGACGGTTCCTTGTTCTTGCACATGGACTGCCGGGAAGTGCACTACTGCAAGCTGTTGCTGGACCGGGTATTCGGGCGGGAATCGTTCATGAACGAACTTATTTGGGCCTATGATTTCGGCGGCCGTTCCAGGAGCCGCTGGCCCGCCAAGCACGACAACATCCTGTGGTACGCCCGGGACCCGCGGAACTACACCTTCAACTACGCCGAGATGGACCGCATCCCCTACATGGCGCCGGGGCTGGTCAGCGATGAGAAGGCCCGTCGGGGCAAGACTCCGACCGATGTGTGGTGGCATACCATCGTGCCGACCAACAGCCGCGAGCGCACGGGCTATCCCACGCAGAAGCCTCTGGGCGTGCTGGAGCGCATCGTGAGGGTCCATTCGAATCCGGGCGACCTGCTGCTGGATTTCTTCGCCGGCAGCGGCACGCTGGGGGAGGCGGCGGCCCGACTGCACAGAGACTTCGTGCTGGTTGACGACAACCCCGAGGCGGCGCAGGTGATGGCAAAGCGCCTCGCCTTCGCCGGGCCCGAATGCGTGAACTTCCAGCCGGCGACCGCCGGCGATTGAAGACCGCCACAGGCCCGTTCGCGGCCTTTCCGGGGACCTCTGACGGCGGCCGCGACGCTTGACTGCACAGGCGTGGTTTGATAAG
Source organism: Candidatus Brocadiaceae bacterium (assembly GCA_050050635.1). GTDB lineage: Bacteria > Planctomycetota > Brocadiia > SM23-32 > SM23-32 > JASFTU01. Next base: position 2,186 of record JASFTU010000387.1, on the reverse strand, counting down.
AATGCCCTGGGAAGCTCGGGCATTCGACGCGGCCATCGACACCATCCTCCGGGTAGGAAAATGACGACTCACCGAACGCGGGCCGTCTGCTTGCCGTTGCTGATGCTCTGCCTGATGGGCACCGTCGCGCTGGGACAGGAAGCAGCTCCCGCCGGAGTGACCAACGCCCTGCGCAGACTGAAGTCCGCACCCGCCCATGAGCGGGCCTCCGCGCGGGAGGCCGTTGTAGAGCTGGGCGCCCCGGCGGTGGACGGGCTGGTGGCGGAGGTCGAGCAGCGGGAGCGCATCGCCGACGAAAACTACGTCGGCCACTGCATACTGGCGTTGGGCGCGCTGGAGGCCGAGGACGCCACGGACGTGCTGCTGGACGTGCTCGCCAGCAACGACCTGCTACTGGTGTTCAACGCCAGCACGGCGCTGGCCGACATCTGGGAGGGAAAGGGGACGGCGCAGGAGGTCCCGAAGGTGAACGCGGCCCTGCTCTCCGTGCTGCTCAGGGAGGTGCCGGCCGCCACGTTCTACGGACCGGCGCTGGCCCTGATCAGGATAAACGCAATAGAGGTCTCCCGGCCCCGGGGCATGGAGCCGCAGGAACTGCGGACGAACGTGCTGGATTGGGCCGACCAGAACCCGGACGCCCTGCCGCCGATCGCCGAACGCCCCTGGCGCCTCAACGTTCACTACCTCAGCAACGCCAACGATCCACAACTGGCCCGCCAGATCATCGAAGGCCTGCGGGAGCAGGGCCGTCTGGACCCCGTCTCTTCCATTGTGTCCCTGCTCGCCTCCGATGGCGTGTCGCAGGAGGTGCGTCCGGACCTGGAGGACCTGCTGGGCGAACTGACGGGCGTGCCCTTCCCTCCCGAGGGTGTCGAGGAAACCGCCCCGGCCGCCCAGAAAGCGGCCGCGTGGCAGTGGCAGTGGCTGGCGAAGCTCCAGAACCAGGATGAGCAGCGCTACGTCGACTACGCCTGGGCCAGGCTGGAGGAGAGCCTCCGCAGCTACAGCTCCGGACCCAGCGAGGAGGGGGCGGACGAGGTGAAGTTCTACCGCAGCGCAGTGCTGCATCAGCTCTCGGGGCCGGGGGACGTCCCGGCCGGGGCCTCTCGCAAGGCGGGCGAGCTGCTGAGGAAGCCCCTGGAGCTGAAGAAGCGCGTGGCCACCGCCGTGGAATTCCTGGAGAGGGAGCCCCCCCCGACCGATTTCGAGAAGTCCGCGCGCATGAACGCCATAGCCGAGGCGGTCGGCACGCCGCAGGGCCGTGAGGTGGGCCTGATGTTCCTGGACCGACTTGCGAAGCTGGCCTACCGGGAGACGAACGTCAACGTGGCCCAGCGGATGGGCCGGGTCCTGTCCCAGGTAAGTGGCGTGCCCTGCGACCTGGAGTCGATCTCGCGGCCCAGGCGTCGCGAGAACCTACAGAAGTGGGCACAGACCGTCGCCCAGAGGGGCATCGCCATCGAGCTTCCCGCCGGCTGATCCTCCGGCGCCCCGACCTGCCCGAGCACGGCTCAGACTCTCGCGCAGCTCACCCAGTGCCCCGGCTTCACCTCCCGCAGTTCGGGCGCAGCGCCCCGGCACTCCTCCTCGGCCATCGCGCACCGCGGATGGAAGGGGCAGCCCGTCGCCGGCTGAACCGGCGGTCGGGCCCGCTCGGACTCCGCCCTCCCCCGCCGGGCGGCGCCGGGGCTGGTCGAGGGCACCGCCGCCAGCAGCAGGCATGTGTAGGGGTGGATGGGGTCCCCGTAGAGTTCAGCCCTCGCCGCACGCTCCACGATGCGCCCCATGTACATCACCGCCACCTCGTGGGATATGTGCTCCACCACGCTCAGGTCATGGGCGATGAACAGGTAGGAGATGCCCCGTTCCCGCTGGATGTCGCATAGCAGGTTGATGATCTGGGCCTGGACCGAGACGTCGAGGGCCGAAACCGGCTCGTCGCAGACGATGAAATCGGGGTTCAGCGCAAGCGCCCTGGCGATGCCGACCCTCTGGCGCTGGCCGCCCGAGAATTCGTGCGGGTAATGCGCGGCGTAGGCTCTGGACAGGCCGACGCGCTCCAGAAGCTCCCCGACCCGCTCCCGGATGAACGCCGGCTCAGCGCGCGTATGCACCCGCAGCGGCTCGCCCACGATGCTCTGCACGGTCATGCGCGGGTTGAGGGAGGAGTAGGGGTCCTGGAAGAT
>JASFTU010000386.1:0-3541 GCA_050050635.1 Candidatus Brocadiaceae bacterium | reverse complement strand
GTCGGCGGCCCGTGCGTTCGTATGTCGAGCGCCCGCTGAGCTGGAGCTGTCCCCGCCGGTTGCCGTAGAGCACGTTGCCGCGCACGACCGTCTCGAAGTTGTTGGGCAGGAACAGGCCGTAGGCGCCGTTCCGGGCGCAGGTGTTGCCCTCGACGACGCTGCCGCGGAAGTCCCCGAGGAACTCCAGCCAGATGCCGTGCCCCAGGTTCGCCCAGGGCCACGAGTTCTCGAAGGTCCGCTCGGCGGCGTCGGGCATGGGGATACGGTGAGAGGACTCCCGGTTGCCCCGCACGTCGGTGATGATGTTGCGGCGGATGACGTTGCGGTCGCAGTTGGTGTAGATGCCGGCGCCGTCGTTGAGCGTCCACATGGCGCGCCGGATCGTGTTGTATTCGACGGAGTTGCCCGGACTCCCGATGAACATCCCCGAGTAGCCCGTGCCGTCGATCGTGTTGTGGCGTATGTGCAGGTCGCGGGCGTTGTAAACGGAGATGCCCACGGCGTACCAGCCTTTGGGAGCCTCGTAGGCGGGCACCATGCCGGTGTTGCGGATGACGTTGTCCTCGATCACCGAGGAGGCGCCGTTTTCCGGGTTCTCGTTCCACGTAATGGCATTGTTCAGGTTGTCGGCGAAGACGTTGCCGACCACGCGGGCGCCGCCCACGCTCCACGGCGCAAAGATGCCCGAGCCGGCCGTCCCCTCGAACCGGCAGTTGCGGACCTCCGTGGCGCCGGTGATGGTCAGGGCGTTCCCGAGCTGGTGCTGGAAAGTGATGTTCCGGACGGCCGAGTCGTTGACTTCCAAGCCGGTCTCGCGGACCGCACCTTCGATGAGCAGGTCGTCGGGATGGGCGCTGCCGGGCGGCCAGAGATAGACCTTCCCGGCCCCGGGGTCCCGATGCCACTCGCCGGGAGCGTCCAGTTCCTCCAGTTTGTCGTCCAGGTAGAAGCCGGACCAGAACGGGTCGCGCCGGCTGTAGTGATTGGTGCCCTCCATCAGGATGCGTCCGTTCTGGGCGTCGTAGCGCTCAACCGGCCGGACGGAGTGCACCCAGCTCCAGCGTCGCCAGCGCACGTTCGCGCCCTTCCAGTAGTCGTCCCGGTTGGGTTGATGCTCAGTCAGTGCGGGGGCGATGAGAGCCTCGTCGCCTCCATCGGTCACCTCCCAGTCGATGACGCGGATCCAGCCCTCGTTCGGATAGCGGGCGATGGTCATCAATCGGCCGTTCGCGAAGAGGTGGCCGATGGGCTCTTCCGCCTCGGCTACCCAGACCTCACCCTCATGTCGCTGCCAGCCGGTGATGGCGACGCTGCCGCTGATGACCGGGTTCGGGGCGTCTTCCGGGCCGTATGCGTCGAAGGTCAGCCCGTCGAGTTGCCCGCCGTCCGGGTCGGCACTGAACTGGGCGCTCTGGCGGAAGACGCTGCCGCGCCGCAGGAGCAACGTGTCGCCCGGACGGACCGATTGCCTCGCCCGCTCCAGCGTGCGCCAGGCCGCGGCGGGGGAGTCGCCGGGGTGTGAATCGCTCCCCTCCTCCGACACGTAGTACGTCGCCCCGTCCGCCGCCGGCAGGAGGCAGGGCAAGAGGATCAGGGCGATCAGCAGGTACAGTCCGGCATGGGGGAACTTGCTCATGGTGTGCGTCCGCCCTCGTTTGCGTCGGGGGGGCGTCTCTACTCCATCCGGTCGAGCCTCTCTCGCAGCATCTGGTTGGCCAGCCGGGGATCGGCCTTGCCGCCGGTCAGCCGCATAACCTGTCCCACCAGCGGCCCGACGGCCTGCTCCTTGCCGCCCAGGTAGTCCTGCACGGGCCGGGGGTTCTCCTCGATGACCTGCTGGATGATCCGGGCGAGTTCGTCCTCGTCGCTGATCTGCTCGACGCCCTCCTCCCGCACCAGCTCGGAGGCGTCCTTGCCCGTCTCCACCATCTTCCTCATGATGTCCCGGGCGACCTGGGCGTTGATCCTGCCCTCATCGAGCAGTTGGATGAGTCCGGCCAGCCGGGGGGGCCGGACCTCGAACTCGCCCACTGTCGTCTTGCGCTCGTTGATGAGCGCCAGCGCCTCGTTCAGGATCCAGTTCGCGGTGCTCGTGGGGGAATCGTGGTGTTCCAGGCAGGCCTCGTAGTAGTCGGCCACCTCCTTCGAGTCAGTCAACACGCTCGCGTTGTACTCGCTCAGTCCGGAGGTTTCGATGAGCCTCCGCCTGCGCTGCAGGGGAAGCTCGGGCACGCTGGCCCGGACCCGCTCCAGCAGGGCATCGTCGATCTCGACGGGCAGGAGGTCGGGCTCGGGGAAGTATCGGTAGTCCTGGGCCTCCTCCTTGGCCCTCATCGCGGCGCTTCGCTCGCGCTCCTCGTCCCAGAGCCGCGTTTCCATCTCGACCGCTCCGCCCTCTTCGAGGATCTTGCTCTGCCGTCGGATCTCATACTCCAGGACGGCGTGGACGGCTTTCATGGAGTTCAGGTTCTTGATTTCCACGCGGGTGCCCAGCTCCCGTCTGCCGGCGGGGCGCATGCTGATGCTGGCCTCGAACCGCAGAGAGCCCTCCTGCATCTTGCAGTCGGAGACCTCCGCGTAGAGGAGCAGTTGGCGGAGCGTGTGCATGAACGCGTCGGCCTCCTCGACGCTGTGCATGTCCGGCGCAGTCACTATCTCCAGCAGGGGAGTGCCCGCCCGGTTCAGGTCCACCAGGCTGTAGTCGGCGCCGGGATACTGGACGTGCAGGTTCTTGCCCGCGTCCTCCTCCAGGTGCACGTTGTGGATGCCGACGCGCCGGGTGCCGCCGTTCACCGGGATCTCCAGGAACCCTCCTTCGCCCAGGTTGCGGTAGTTCTGGGATATCTGGTAGTTCTTCGGCAGGTCGGGATAGTAGTAGTTCTTCCGGTCGAAGTAGGTCGTGCGGTTGATGGTACACTCCAGGGCCAGCGCGGCGCGCAGTGCCAGCTCGAGGGCCTTCCGGTTGAGCACGGGCAGCACGCCGGGCATGCCCAGGCAGACCGGACAGGTCTGGGTGTTCGGGGACTGCCCGAAGCGCGCGGAGCACCCGCACCAGAGCTTGCTCTCGGTCAGCAGCTCGGCATGGGTCTCCAGGCCAATGACGGGTTCGTATTCCATGGCTGGTCCTCGCCTCCGGGAGCCGGTGGCACGCGGCGCGCCTCAGCCAATCTACTGCGTGGGTGGGGGGCAGTCAAACCGTTCGGTGTGTTCGGCGCGGGAGCGTGCGATTACCGCCGCTCGCCGGTGTCCAGCATCACGCCCATCGCCACGGCCACGCGCCTGTCGATGGCGCGCTCGGAGTCGGCCGTCATATCCAGCACGTAGCGGTCCCGGATGGTGAACTGCCTGTCGAACCGGCCAATCTTCTCCCCGGCGCGCGAAAAGAAGAAAAAGTTGGTCCGCAGCAGCCCGAACAGGGGCCCCACGTAGCGCCGCAGCAGGGAGTCGAGAAGGGAGTCCTCCCGCACCACGAACCAGGGTTCGCCTCCGGGCCGGAAGCATCGCCACTGCTTGCGGAACAGATTGTACACGTAGTGCTTGC